>JAKJFV010000167.1:4193-4430 GCA_022704725.1 Spirochaetota bacterium | reverse complement strand
TACACAGGGCGCACATTTCAAGAACATCTCTTAGAAAAAAGATTTCAACAGGCCCAATCGCTGCTCCGTGAAACTGATATTTCCATTGATGAAATATCAGTGAGTGTCGGTTATGAGAATTTCAGTTTTTTCTACCGTAAGTTTAAACAACTGTATGGTGTAACCCCACGGGAATACCGAATTCAGCAGAATGGAAAATAAAGACAGTTTTTCGTAAAAAAAGAACCTACCATTTTA
>JAKJFV010000167.1:0-4183 GCA_022704725.1 Spirochaetota bacterium | reverse complement strand
GATTTCTCAAAATATAGAGGGTTAACTATGTATAAGTCGTTTAAAATGAAGCTTTTCAAAGGATTTGAAAAAGAGTACGAAAGACGCCACAATCTGCTCTGGCCGGAAATGAAGGAAATGCTTCATAAGTCGGGCGGAAAAAACTATTCAATTTTTCTTGATGAAGAAACAAGTGTCTTATATGGATACATAGAAATCGAAGATGAGGAAGTATGGAAAAAAGCTGCCGACACAGAAATAAACCGGAAATGGTGGGACTATATGGCAGACATTATGGAAACAAACCCGGACAACAGTCCTGTAAGTAAAGAATTAAAACTAGTATTTCACTTGGATTAATAATATTTTAACCCCTATATAATAGAAGGAAATAATGAAAAAATATTATTTAGCAGTTGATATTGGTGCTTCGAGCGGCCGGCATATACTAGGCTGCTTGGAAAACGGCAAGATCGTACTGGAAGAAATTCACCGTTTTGCTAATGGAATAGAAAAACTGGGTAATGCCTTATGCTGGAATTTAGACAGACTTTTTGAAGAAGTATTGTATGGAATGGCTGTCTGCAGGAAAATGGGTAAAATTCCCTGTTCCATAGGTATAGATACATGGGCTGTTGATTATGTCCTTTTAAATGAACAAGGCCGGCCTGCGGGTAAAACCTATGCATACCGCGATCATCGAACCGAAGGTATTGATGCGGAGGTTAATGCTGTCATATCAAGCACTGAGCTTTATACGCGGACCGGAATACAGAAGCAGATATTTAATACAATGTATCAGCTGGCAGCAGTAAAAAAAGAAGAACCTCATGTACTGGACGAAGCCTTTACGCTGCTCATGATTCCCGATTATTTTTGCTACCGCTTAACGGGTCTAAAAAAAACAGAGTACACTAATGCTACTACAACTCAGCTTTTAAATGTGGAAACTAAGACGTGGGATTATGAATTACTGGAAAAACTTGGAATTAAGTCTTCACTTTTTACAGAAATTTCTTCTCCCGGTACTTTTTTAGGAAGGCTTACACCTGTTATACAGGAACGAGTCGGGTATGATGCGGACGTAATACAAGTTGCCACCCATGATACTGCATCCGCAGTAGCTGCAGTTCCGGCTAATGAATCAGATTTTGTATATATCAGTTCGGGTACCTGGTCACTCATGGGTGTTGAGCAAAGCAGGGCCGACTGTTCTGAAGAAAGCCGGCTGGCAAATATGACAAATGAAGGCGGTTACGAGTACCGTTTCCGGTTTTTAAAAAATATTATGGGATTATGGATGATTCAGTCTATAAGACGGGAATTTGACAAACGATATACCTTTGATGAATTATGCGCTCTTGCAGAAGAATGCAGTTCTATTACTTCCAGGGTGAATGTTGACGACAATCGTTTTCTCTCTCCCGAAAGTATGATCAGTGCTATACAGGATTTTTGCCGTGAAACAGGACAGAGTGTTCCGATGACTCCCGGAGAACTAGCCTCGGTAATTTATCACAGTCTTGCAGAAGGGTACTGTTCAGCGCTCGAAAACATAGAAAAACTTACGGGCAAAACCTACCCAAGCATCAACATAGTAGGCGGCGGATCAAATGACACCTATCTTAATCAGATGACAGCCGACGCTGCCGGAAGAATTGTGTATTCCGGACCGAAAGAAGCCACTGCAATAGGCAATCTTTTAGTTCAAATGATAGAGAAAAAGGACTTAGCCGGTCTGCAGGAAGCACGGCAGGCTGTCCGCGCTTCTTTTACCATACAAACTTATAAACCAAGGAGTGTAAGATAAAAACTGTCTAATATATCGCCAGTTTTTATCTTTGACAGTTTGCGTTGCAAACTTGCATTATTAACTGTGCTTCCTCGCTTTGCTGTGGAAGCACTAAGAAAGTCATTTTCGAAAGTTAAAACTTTCTCACTGACTTTCTTTAGGGGAAAAAAATGAGCTATCAGGAAGCAAAAGAAGTATATGCAAAAATCGGGGTAGATACTGACGCTGCTATGGAAGTATTAAAGAAAGTACCGGTGTCGTTACACTGCTGGCAGGGCGATGATGTAACCGGCTTTGATCATGAGGGTCCTCTTACAGGCGGAATACAGGCAACAGGAAATTATCCGGGGAAAGCCCGCACTCCTGGTCAGCTGATGCAGGATATGGATAAATCTTTTTCTCTTATGCCGGGAACTAAAAAATTAAACCTTCATGCCTGCTATGCTATTTTCGAAGAAGGCAAGACCGCAGACAGAGATGCATTGCAGCCTGAACATTTCAAAAAATGGGCGGAATTTGCAAAAGAAAGAAATATGGGAATTGATTTTAACCCGACTTTTTTTTCGCATCCCATGGTAAAAGACGGGCTTACGCTGTCCAGCCCCGATGAAAAAACCCGGAAATTCTGGATAGATCACGGGAAAGCGTGTATTAAGATTGCACAGTACTTTGCAGAAGAAACAAAAATTCCCTGTGTAATGAATATTTGGATCGGAGACGGGTATAAAGATATTCCCTCAGACCGTCTTGGCCCCCGGCTTAGATACAAGGATTCTCTGGAGCAGATTTTATCGGTTCCGTATGATAAAAACCTTGTGAAACCCTGTGTCGAATCAAAGGTTTTCGGTATTGGTGTGGAATCGTATACTGCAGGTTCATCCGAGTTTACGCTGAATTTCGCCTCTTCTCACAAGGGCGTGCTGCCTCTCATGGATAACGGACATTATCATCCAACAGAAGTTGTTTCCGACAAAATTTCTGCACTGCTGTGTTATTTTCCGGAAATTGCGCTTCATATTACACGGCCTGTACGATGGGACAGCGATCATGTTGTGTTATTTGACGATGAGACAAAAGAAATGGCAAAAGAAATTGTCAGGTGCGGTGCTTTGGAACGGGTACACATGGCCCTGGACTATTTTGATGCGGGCATTAACCGGGTTTCTGCCTGGGTTGTCGGTTTTCGAAGCTGGCAGAAAGCTCTTCTAAATGCTCTTTGTCTTCCCAACGATTTTCTAAAAAAACTACAGGATGCTCATGAGATGACAGAACTCATGGTTGTACAGGATGAACTTAAAACCTATCCCTTCGGTGATGTTTGGAACGAGTATTGCAGACGCTGCAGTGTTAAGGAAGACGGAAAGTGGTTTGAAGAAATTCGCAGGTATGAGAAAGATGTGCAGTTTAATCGACAGCATAAAGAGTAAACCAATAATAAACAATACTAGTTTTGTTAGTACAAGAAGAGTTTTATAGGGGTAATATATGAAGGTGCTTGAAGCAGAATTCATGAAAGGCTTTATTCGTATGGCAGATGACGGGTGGAAGATGGGTTGGCATGAAAGAAACGGCGGGAATCTTTCATACAGAATAAAAAAAGAAGAAGCAGCACAGGTAAAATCAGATTTTGCGCCATCCGGATGGAAAAATATAGATGCAAGTGTTCCAATGCTTGCAGGCGAGTTTTTCCTTGTAACCGGGAGCGGCAAATTTTTGCGGAATGCTGTCATTGCACCGGAAGATTCTCTGTGTATTATTGAAATTAATGAAGATGGAGAACAGTTCCGGATTGTTTGGGGGCTTGTAAACGGCGGCCGTCCCACATCTGAGCTGCCGTCTCACCTTATGAATCATCAGGTCATAAAACAAAAAACTAATAATGTTTATAGAGTTGTGTATCATGCACATACGACAAATATTATTGCCTTAACCTTTATTCTTCCTTTGAGTGATGAAGTTTTTACCCGGGAGCTTTGGGAAATGGCGACCGAATGCCCTGTTGTTTTTCCTTCTGGAGTCGGTGTAGTCCCGTGGATGGTTCCCGGAGGCAGAGATATTGCTGTCGAAACAAGCAGGCTCATGGAAAAATATGATGTTGCTGTCTGGGCTCATCACGGTATGTTTGCGACCGGCGAGAACTTTGATCTAACCTTCGGTTTAATGCATACTGTAGAAAAGTCGGCAGAAATACTTGTTAAAGTACTTTCGGTAAGACCGGATAAACTCCAGACAATTACAACGCAAAACTTTAAAGATTTGTCTGACAGTTTTAAAGTAACATTGCCGGAGCAGTTTCTAAAACCATGAAGAATATGACTATAGGAAATCCTGCTAAACTTCTAGCAGGGTTTGCTATTCCCATTCTCATTGGCAGTCTGTTTCAGCAGATATATAGTTTTGTCGATGTCATCA
>JAKJFV010000166.1 GCA_022704725.1 Spirochaetota bacterium | reverse complement strand
TTTTGAGGTGTCGATTTCTTCTTTTTCACAGCGGACTATCTTTCCGCTTTCCTGCTGCCAAAATGTAATCATAAGAGTATTCCTGCCTTAAATTAAGAAATAGGCGCTTCATGAGGGTTAATACTCTAACTTGTTATGCTGATTTAGTTATTGATTCCCTCTAGAGGCTGTGTGCGGATTTTTAGTCTTACTGATACGTTGACTTCCGGGTTCCGTATCCATTATACGCCTCCTAGGGTTGCCTTACGGCAAAGATATTCCATGTAACGATGGCAATACAATACTATAATCCCTTGGTAAAAAAAAATCAAGGATTATTTTGCAGTAACTGCTCGTAAAAAAGCTGAAAATATTTCTGAGCAGCGTTAGAAACTCAATGGTCTTTACCTATAAAGAGGTTGAGGAGTATATGGTGAAATTGAAAAAAGGTATTGTTCCAGCTGTAATTTTCTTTTTTTGTATATGCAGTAATGCTGCGGCGCAAAAATCATATGAGTTTATACATCAAAGTATTGAAGAAATTGTATATGCTCTTTCGCTGTATGAAAAAATTACAATTGTCTGTGACGATACTGTTCGCGGCAATGCAAGTTTTAGATACGCAGGTTCCGACTTTAACAGCGCATTTGATGCTTTTTTAGAATCTTCGCGATTATACGTTATGAAGGAAAAAGATCAGTGGACAGTTTCAAAAATAAGGGTGTATTGCGATGATGAAGGTTCTGTTCAGCTGGACTGTTATGATGCGCCGCCCTCTGCCGTACTGGAAAAGCTGTCGCTAAGGAGCGGTCTTACCATTGTCTATGATATTATACCTTCAACTCCTATTTCCCTGCATATTTCAAACATGCCGGTAAAAGAAGCGGTTGTACTTATTCTTAACGGATCAGGAACCTATGATATTAGCGAAGATTCGAACAAGATTCGAATTATCAAAAAAACTGACAGAGCTATTGAACCTCCTTATGAAAACTCTCTGTGCCTTATTGAACCTGCAAACAATGAAGCCTCACTTTTTAATGCATCAATAAGTAAGACACGGGCCTATGCTGCCGTGGAGCAATTGTGCAGTGCTGCCGGACAAGAAGTTATACAGACTGTTAAGAATGATGCATTAATAGAAAAAATTACTTTAAAATCTAAAAGCTTCATAGAGCTTTTATCAGTTATTTGTCTGCAAAGCAGCAGTTCCTGGGTAGAAGATAGGGGCGTCTATTATATTTTACCCTCTTCTGATGGAGCAATGCAGCTCAAAAATACGGGCAGGATCTGGCGCAGCTATTCAATGAAGTATAAAACTTCCGAGGCCGTCCAAAGTATCTTTGTACATCGATTTCCCTCCGCATCGTGTATTCGAGCTGATAATTTTTCATTGCTTATTTACGGGACTGAAACGTTACATAAAGAAATTTCAATTTTTCTTAATGAATTGGATACTCCCGATTCTTCAAATATTATCTCATTGCAGTTTATAAAAGCCTCAGACTTTCTAAAAAATATTCCGCCTTCTTTTAGAAAGGAAGATTTTAAGGAAACCGGTGATGAGTCTGTTCTTTTTTATACAGGCTCGGCAGAGAACTACAAAATACTTTGTGGTCATCTGTCATTGATTGATATTCCAATAAAGAGGATTACCTATGATCTACTGATAATCCAGTATCAGGAATCAAAGGATTTACAATGGACGCCGTCATTTAAAGCACGTCCTGTATCTCTTGGTGATGCTCTCATTGTAAGTGCAGGAATGGACTCGGTGCTTGACTTGCAGTTTAATATTATTTCTTCTTTCGGATTAACTTTTGCAGCCGGTTTGAATACTGCAATCAAAGAGAATAAGGCTAAGGTATTTGCAGACACAAGGCTTCACGGCGTTTCAGGAAAACCTATTAAATTTCAAAACACGAGTACCTACCGCTACCGCGATACTGTTCTGGATCCTTCTACGGGGAAGGCTATAAATACCGGGGTTACGAGGGAAATTATTTCCGGCCTTATTCTTGATATTGAGGGATGGATTTCCGGCGACGGAATGATTACGACAACAGTTTCAGCATCGGTTTCAAAACGCGGTGCCGATGTTTCCTCTTCTATTGGAAACCCTCCTCCGACGTATGAAAAAATTGTAACAACACAGGTTAGATCAAGGAGCGGTGAATCTGTTATTCTAAGCGGTTTAGTTCAGGATGATGATGTTCTTATTCAGGAAAGAATGCCCTTATTGTCAAAAATACCCGTGCTTGGTCTTCTATTTACTTCAAAGGTTAAAACCAATGAAAGAACAGAAATGGTCATTTACCTAATACCACATGCAGAAGATGAGAACTCGTATGTATTGGGATCTGATCAAAATTCTTTGGATAAGTGTAATACAGAAAAAAGAAATGAGCGCATATATACGGAATTTATTTTTCGAGGAGAAGCAGATGAATAGTTTTGAACTTGCCGGAAAATACTGCGTTCAAAATAAGGTTATTGTGCTTGAAGAAACAGAATGTAATGTTCACATTGGGATGTGCGCCGATGACAGCAGCCTTCGGGAAAGGATTGAACGCGTCTTTAATCGAAAAAAATACTTTGAAAAGAAAATACAGTTTTCAGTTATTGAAGAAGATGTATGGAAAAGAAAAATTGCAAAAAAGTTTTCACAGCATCTTCTTTCGTTCAGTGCTGACTTGCAGAAAAAAAATGAAAAAAATGAAGCTGATGAAGAGCCGATTATCAATTTATTAAACTCGATGATTATTGAATGTCATTTTCACTGCGGCAGTGATATTCATATTGAATACAGTGCAGATAAGATAACGGTACGATTTAGGATTCATGGATACATCTATGATCAGATGGATATATCGTATGAAACCGGAGAAGCCGTTATTCAAAGGATTAAGCTTCTTTCAAAATTGGAAATAACTGAACACAGGAAATGTCAGGATGGAAGATTTAATTTTTCTTATCTTAACCATAATCTTGATATTAGAGTTTCCTGTATTCCTTCGTTTTACGGCGAGTCGGTTGTTATGAGACTCCTTGACAGAAAATCTGCGCTTCTTAGTCTGTACGATTTAGGATTTTCTTCTATGCAATTGCTTCTGCTGGATAAAATCCAAAAAGAGAAAAACGGACTGGTTCTTATTTGCGGATCGACCGGTTCGGGTAAGACTACTACGCTTTGTTCTATGCTGAATGAAATGACTAAGGTTAACAGAAAAATACTCAGTATAGAAGATCCTGTTGAATATGTTGTCCCGGGAGTTGTTCAAGTAGCGGTTAACGATGAAAGAGGACTCACGTTCAGTGAGGTATTAAAGAGAATTTACAGACAGGATCCTGATGTAATTGTTATTGGAGAAGTTAGAGATGAATTAACTGCACAAACAGCAGTCAGAAGCGCTATGACCGGACATCTGGTTTTTGCGACTCTTCATACCGGTACAGCTTCAGAAGCTGTTTGCCGCCTGCTTGATTTTGGTATTCAAGGTTTTTTGCTGGCGCCTGTTCTTCGCTCAATAATTGTGCAGGATCTTGAGCATCTTTCATTGAAGGAAAGAAAACTTCATGCACGAATAATTACATGCGGTGAAAAAATTCGCAAGACTATTGCTTGTGCAGAAAATTATGAAAAACTGCACGCTGTTCTGGATAAGGACGAGGAGGTTTGTGCATGAAATACAGAATATTTTATGAGTTTGTTCTTATTTTTTCGGAGCTGCTTTCTTCTAATATTCAGATACCGGAAGCTTTAGAAATAATTACCAGATCTAAAAAAACACCTAAAGAGGTTAAGAAATCTGCATTATATATTTTGCAGGAAATGGGTAGGGGGGAAGTTTTTTCATCTGCAGTTTCAAATAATCCGTATTTTTCGGTTCCTTCAAAATACACTGCCTTGTTTTATACAGCGCAAAAAACTGGCAGTATTAATAATAGCCTTAATTTTGTTGTGGCTAATGAAAAAATGAAGAGAGTAACATGTGAAAGCATTATGAGAAGCGCGGTGTATCCATGCCTCATTCTGTTTATTTCAATCTTCGGATCTATTGTTCTTTATAAATTTAAATCGAGTTTTTCTTTAAGTGATCAAAATAGTTTTACAGACGGATTTTTACTTTCATTACTGTTTATTTCAGTCTGTATTGTGATTTTCGTTTTTTCATCCTGGGCAGTGTTTAAAGAGAGCGACAGTTATATTTTTTTATTAGCATTCAGTTTTTTTCTGGATGCAGGATTTGATACTTTTACTTCATTATTAAGCTCCTCAATGCAGTTTGAATCCGGATCCAAAACACGATTTAAAATAATGCAGTGTGCAGACTTGTTATCGGGCGGAGTAAAATTCAGTGAAGCTGCAGAAATATTGAATTTTCTTGATGAAGGCTGCCTTATGAGAACAGAGTATTTATACGACACCGGAAATACTGAGTCTGTTATAAAAAATGAACTTATAAGGGAAGG
>JAKJFV010000165.1 GCA_022704725.1 Spirochaetota bacterium | reverse complement strand
ATAACAGACAAACGGCGTGCAAAAACGGGATCAAAAAAACTTGAAACAAGCAGTCCGGCTCCTGCACAAATAATTCCAAGAATAATATAGGTTATCATCCTGCCGGATAAAAACAGAGACGTAAGAATGCCAGTCTTTTTTAGACTGATATTATCAGTGCCTGTTACCAGGGGAATGAGAACCGGTGCACAATACATGGCGCAGTAAGTTCCCGTCGAAAAACCCAATAATAGTGATTGTATAGCTCCTGACCAAAGACTCATTCTTCATACCTCCGCAATAATTCCTGTGCTTTTTTAACTACAGGATCAGACGATTTTGTTGCAATACAGTCATCGAGCGCATAAAGGGCTGCATCAAGATTATTTACAGCAAGATGAAAAAGCGCAATATTGTAATATAGTCTTGCATTCTCATCCTTACCATAATCAATGCCGTTTTTTTCGAACCATGCAACATCATTTTTTATTACCTTGTAGCGTTTTAAGGGAGAACTGCTGCTTACCTGCACTCCATTGGTAAGACGCAGAATTCTGACAATAAAATTGTCACTATCCATTTCTACAGCACTGTCTATAAATTCCGATCCCTTATCTAAAAGTGAAAGAGCCTTTATTGGGTTTGACTTCTCATAAAACGAAGCCTCAACCGTTACAGCACTGCCGTAGTATGCACGGCACACTGCATCTTTTTCTATATACGGTTTTAATAATTCCTGACAGGCAAGAGCCTTATCTGTATTGCTCTCAAGTGCTGCACTGTCATGAAGTAGAATGGCTTTTTTTAAATCTTCACCCATTGATTGAGCAAATATACCTGCCATAAAAATGCAGCAGCATAGTACACCAATTTTTTTTCTCATAGAAACTCCTTATAATAAAAAACATATCTGAAAATATTAAAAACCGCCTGTAACGGCGAAAACAAACCGTGAGGAACCTTCATGATTTAAACCATAGGCAAAGGTGAAATATGCAAATATGGGATTATCCAAAAGCAATCGTATGCCGCCGCCGAAGGCATCTCTATAGGCATACAAACCATCAGAGCCTTTCTGTTCAATAAAGGCAATATCAGTATATAAAAATATCTGAGGCACGCAGGTAAAGGCGGGAGGTATTCTTAATGAAAAAACATTAAAGCGCAGTTCTGTTGAGAACAGAGCATAGGAAATACCGGATACCTCCTCTTCACTGTAACCGCTTCTAACACTGCGGTCGACTGTACTATAGAGATTAAAAGCAAGAGATTCAGGGGCAGTACTATTTTCAAAACCGGCACTTAATAAAAAAGAAAGTGTAAGTTTTTGATCCCTTCCTTTATTGCTAAAGTATTGTTCAGCAAAGTTTTTGTGAAAAGACCAGCTCGTCTGTGCCGTATAGGAATTTTGGTTCATATACCATAGAGCGCTTGTTTCCATATTCCATGAAAAACTGAAAGGCCAGAATTCATACCGGTTAAGACGGATAACAGGACCAAGAGAACAATGCGCTTCCGAAAAAGAAGACATAAGAGATGTAAAAAGTATACGTGAAAAAAGCGTAACACCGATATCCGGCGTAATATATTTTCCAAGATGCATAGCCCCCTGCATTTTATGAGAAGCATTATTATCAGGAAGGAGGGAGGGAAAAAGATCATAGGATGCAAAAGAAAATGCTGCTATAGTTCCATTGTGAAAGAGATTTTCATGAGCGTAACTAAGACCCAGGAGGTTCCAGCCTGCATATGCATACAGTCCTGATCTGCTCCCTCCAAGGCCTTCTCTCCCGTACATAGCATAGGCATTCCCTCCCGAAAAACGGTGAAGAAAACCCTCTGTAACCGTGATTATAATTGTCCTTTCATGCGGGTTTTTCCGCGGAGGAATAATTTGAACAACTGCAGAATAAAATAATCCGCATTGAACAAGTCTCATCTGAGTTCTCATAACTTCTTCTTCAAGTTTTTTTAATGAATAATCTTTCCCTGGAATAAGAGAAGAAAAAGAAGCAACAGTATAGGGACTGATATAAGATGATTCATCACTAATCTGTTCCATAACTCCATCCGTATTCCATACATATTCTTTTTCCTGAATAATGATTTTCACTTTCGTCACAGAAACAGCTTCCTCAGAAAAAAAAGGCAGCATTATAAAAAGCAATACCAGTGTACTCCATACTTTTTTAGAAATCATTATTCTGAGCCTTTGTACTCTCTTTCTTTGCAGTGAAAAACAGCACACCCTCCATAAGCGGCCAGGTAAATACACCGGCCGCAGGCATCCATGACCAGAAATTGCTCAAGGGCAAAGCCTTATACATAAAATAGTTTGCAATAATGCAAATCACCGATATGAGAATCCATCCTGCAAGGCTTACTAATACAGGTTTTGATGAAGGAAGAGGTAATAGAAATGTTTTTTTTGGATACATGATAAAGCGGATTAAAGAAAAAACAAAGGGAATTACATATCCGGCAAAGGCTGAACCGGTAAGATACAAAGCAGGAGGCCCCATATACCACTCCCACATACAAATCGTAACAAAGGTTAAATACAGTGCGCCGTATAATGTCCCTGCTAAAGTCATAATCATATTAATTTTATTCATAGGAAGACGGACCTTTTTCCCTGTTATCGTATCAATAAGCTCATCAAGATTCCCAAGACCCTGAATAGTTTTTTCTAAAGCATCATCTTCACTCATACCTGAACTGCACAGATCCATTACACGGTCTCTTATGTGGCAGGAAAGCTCTTCTATTTGATCACTTATTTCAGGAGTTCTTTCAATATTGCGGAAAAGACCTTTTATATAAAACTCAATATTCTTCATATAACCCTCTTATTTTTTACCATAAAGAATGGTGTCGATTATCAGCTTCACCTTATTCCATTCATTTAAAGCGTTTTCATAATACTTTTTTCCCTCAGGAGTAAGTGTATAATATTTACGTCTGCCCCCCTGACTCTCATCGCCCCAAAAAGATCTTATGAGTTTACTCTGTTCAAGACGCCTGAATGCTGAATAAAGAGATGGTTCTTTAAGCTCATACTGACCTTCCGTGCGGTCAATCACTTCCTTATACACCTCATACCCGTACCTGTCTTTTTCCGACAATAGATGCAGGATAATGGTGTCAATGTGATTACTAATACTGTTTTTTTCGTTTATGTTCATCATACTACTATGTTCTACATAGTAGTATGAGTCAAAGAATTTGTCAAGATAGATAAAGAAAAAAAATGCTGCTGTTAGTTACAACAGCAGCATAACGTAAAATGCTATTAGATCATTATTAGAGAGTCTCTAGAAAATCCTTAACTTGCTGGATGCTTTTAACCTTTTCAAGTACGATTGATGGAGCAACGCCAAAACCAACACCCCATGCAGCGGTTTTTGCATACATGATAACCACTTCATCACCTATTTTCATATTCCACTTGTTATCCTTATCAAGAAGAATATTGGAAGGGTATAATAAAAGTTCAGTACTAAAACATCCGAAAATACAATTAAAGGAGCAAAAGGATGAAACGGTATGACAAAGAATTTAAAGAGCAAGCGCTGATCTTGTCTGATGAAATTGGAGTAAAAAAAACTTCGGAACAATTGGGAGTTTTGTATTGTACTCTCGCAGAGTGGAGAAAACAAAGAACAAGAAAAACTATAATAAGACCAAAAGATACGAAAGAATCTAATGATGAGGTAACGAGATTAATTAAAGAAAATGCTGAATTAAAAAAAGCAAACTCTATATTGAAGGATGCACTCGGTTTTTTCGTCGAAGACCGGAAGAGATAAAAACGAGCGGACGGTTTATGTATATTTATGTGCGTGCACAAGAAAAAACATACTCCGTTCGCCAAATGTGTTTTGCTCTTTCGGTCACAGAATGCGGATATTATAAATGGAAAAGAAATCGCCTTCGTCCAAAAGCATGGCAAATTCTTTTGGCAGAAATGCACAAAATACTTAGAGAACATCCAGATAATGAAAACTATGGAGTAGAAAGAATAACCGATAGGCAAGATAAAGGAAACGACACATACATCGGCTAATTTGTTATAATACAAGTAATTAGTTGTACACATCTTAAAAGTTTTGTGTGTACAATTCGTGTCATAATAAAACAATAAAAATACTTAAAAATTTGCATTAAAATAATAGATAGTACATATATTTTTACAGAAGTTAAAATTAAATAAGCGCAACATTGCGCTAAATAGAAAAATGTAAACAGAATGTATACCTTGTTTTTTTTCTTAATTGCCCTATACTATTTTTGAAATCAATAAAAAATAATTAAATGAGCGCAACATTGCGCTAATTAGAAAAGGAAAAAAAATGAATTATAATACAAATAGAAAGCTGGTTTGCAACACTAAAAAAAGAAAAAATCTATAAACTTGATACCGCACATATGACAGCAGAGGAAGTAAAAAAAGAAATATGGCGTTACACATTTGGCTATT
>JAKJFV010000164.1 GCA_022704725.1 Spirochaetota bacterium | reverse complement strand
TCAGATCTCTAATAAATTTGCATGAGCGGAGAATTTTATTCCGCTCCATTCACGGTTCTCAAGTACTGGAACATGAGCGGATTTCTTTTGACTGCGATCCCCCAAAAAGTTTTTTTGGCAACATAAATTATTTAAAAGAAAGTTTAGAAGCCTTGCTTCAAGACGCCTGGACCATCATTATTTATGCAGAAAGCGATAATCAGGCGTTAAGAATCTCCGAGCTGCTGCGGGATTTTATCGAGCGAATCTCAATTATACCGCAGTCCATTACTTCCGGCTTTGGAATTCCTGAATGTAAGGTACTTATAATACAGGAAAACGAAATATTCGGAAGAAGAAAACATGTTCCGCGTTCTGTCAAACATGCTAAAAGTGCTGTAATAGACACCTTTGTCGAGTTGAATCCCGGAGACTATGTTGTTCATGTTAATTACGGTATTGGTTTATTTAAAGGCATTGAACGTGTCAAAGCGCTGGGTAATGAACGCGATTATATAAAATTGGAATATGCAGAACAGGAAACTGTATTTATACCTATTGAACAGGTAAATCTTGTTCAGCGTTATATCGGTAATGAAGGGGATAATCCCAGACTTGACAGACTAGGTTCAAAAAGCTGGGAAAATCGGAAAAACAAGGTTAAAAAGTCTGTTGAAGATATTGCACAAAAACTTATTGATTTATATTCAAAAAGAAAGGCTGCCCGCGGCTTCCCTTTCCCGAAAGACGGCGAGTGGCAGACAGCCTTTGAGGCTGCATTCCCGTATACAGAGACTGATGATCAAATAACTGTTGCTTCAGAGGTCAAAGCAGATATGGAAAAACCCGTACCCATGGACCGTCTCGTATGCGGCGATGTCGGCTATGGTAAAACAGAGATGGCAATGAGGGCAGCTTTTAAAGCAGTAATGGGAGGTAAACAGGTTGCTTTTTTAGCTCCTACTACTATTCTTGCAGAACAGCATTATGAATCCTGTCTTGACCGTTTTGAAAAATTCCCTGTTAGAATAGCTCATATGTCGCGATTTGTTTCCAAATCAGATCAAAAGAAGATACTTGAAAAATTAAAAACGGGCGAGGTTGATATTCTTATTGGAACCCACAGGATTATTCAAAAGGATATTATTTTTAAAGATCTTGGTTTGATGATAATTGATGAAGAGCAGCGCTTCGGGGTGAAAGATAAAGAACGGCTTAAGGAACTTAAGACAAACATTGATTCACTTGCAATGAGTGCTACCCCTATACCCAGAACACTACATATGAGCCTCTTGAAAATACGGGATATGAGTCTTCTTGCAACGCCTCCGCAAAATAGGCAATCAATTGAAACTGTTATTGATGCCTACAATGAAGATCGTGTTGCGAATGCAATACGACGCGAAGTTGAGCGCGGCGGGCAGATATTTTATCTTCACAATAGAGTGGAAAGTCTTGATGAGGTAAGACTTAAACTGCAGCGTATTGTACCGGAAATGCTCATTGACTGTGCACACGGTCAGATGAGTGCGACTGATCTTGATGATATTTTCCGCCGCTTCAAGATGGGGGGCTTCCATATTCTTGTTGCGACAACGATTATAGAAAACGGCATTGATATTCCTAATGTTAACACCATTATTATTGACCGTGCAGACATGTACGGCGTATCGCAGTTGTACCAGCTGAGAGGCAGGGTAGGAAGAAGCGACAGAAAGGCCTATGCTTATTTATTATATCCTGAAGGAAAAGCCTTATCTGAGATTGCAATGAAAAGACTGCAGGTAATAAGCGACTTTACAGAGCTTGGCTCAGGATTTAAAATAGCTATGAAAGATATGGAAATTAGGGGAGCTGGCAATCTTCTCGGCAAGGACCAGTCAGGTGATGTTTATTCTGTCGGATTTGACCTCTACCTGCGCCTATTGGAAGAAGCCGTGAAACGGCTGTCCGATGAAAATTATGAAGAAGAAAACGAGGTGCTCCTCGAACTTGAATATACAGGTTTTATTCCGGATACCTACGTGCAGAATGCTCAAACTAAGATGGAATTATATAAGAAAATTGCATCCGTTAGTTCCCGTGAAGAGATGGAAAGGGTCTATAATGAATTATCAGACCGCTTCGGCCCGATTCCGGATGAAGTTTCAAGTCTGCTGGCCTTATCTGAAATTAAGATCATCTGCAGAAAACTCAGTATTACAACACTTAAGGAACGCAATGGTACTGTTCAAATAGAGTTTGCCAAGGTGTCGAAGGTTGCGGTAGATAAGGTAATTAGGCTTATTAAAGAAAGTTCCGGCCGCATTAAGCTGGATCCAGCCCGCCCTAATATTCTTTTATTAATGACTGGTAAAATTGGACTTAAAGAAAAGAGCGAGTTTATACGTGAGAAACTGGAAACTTTGGTTTAAATACAGTATACTGAAAACGATATGGAATACTCACTTATAAACGGACAAGAATTACGCGTTGCTATTTCCGGCAAGAGCGGCTGCGGGAATACAACAATTAGTTCAAATCTTTCTAAAAAATTGAATGTTGTAATGATCAATTATACTTTTAGATCTCTGTCTCAGGAAAACGGAATGACCCTTGAGGAAATTCTGGAAAGAGCTAAAACCGATGACTCATTTGACCGTATGGTAGACACCCGTCAGGTGGAACTTGCTTTAAAACAATCCTGTGTTTTAGGGTCGCGCTTAGCTATCTGGATGCTCAAAGAAGCCGATTTTAAAGTATACCTGTATGCAGATGAAAATATACGGTCTCTTCGTATTCAAAAGAGAGAGGGTGGAAATCTTGATGATATTATTGCCTTTACCCGTATGAGAGACTCAGAAGATACACAACGGTATAAAAATTTGTATAACATTGATAACAATGATTATGGTTTTGCAGATTGTATCATTGATGTTTCAGACAAGGATCCTGATGCTATAGTAAATAGTATTCTACAAGAACTAGTAAAAAAGGGCCTTGTAAAAGAACAATAATATGGCTGTGAATGTTCCTTCTGCTTCCGATTTTCAAGAAATAATTCTAAATTACTTTAATCACAATGTCCGGCAGTTTCCCTGGAGAGATACACAAGATCCTTACAAGATTCTAGTTTCCGAAATTATGCTACAGCAGACTCAAACTGAACGCGTTATAAAAAAATATGCACAATGGCTCAGCATTTATCCTACTGTAAAAGAAGCTGCTGAATCGCCACTTTCAGATATTTTGTTAAATTGGAATGGTTTGGGCTATAACCGTCGTGCTAAATTTCTTCATGAAGCGTGTAAAAAAGTCTATTATGAATGCAATAGTGTATTTCCATCAAATTCACAAGACTTAAAAAGACTCCCGGGAGTGGGAGATTATACCTCCTGTGCTGTAAGCTGTTTTGCATTTAATAATCCCGAAGTATTTATAGAGACAAATATTCGATCTGTATTTATTTTTTTCTACTTTCCGGACGACCAGCAGGTAAGAGATAAACAGATTTTTCCCCTCATTGAAAAAACTTTATACAAGGATAATCCCCGTAATTGGTATTATGCTCTGATGGATTATGGAGCAGAACTAAAAAAGAAAATAAAGAATCCTGGCAGACAAAGTGCTCATTATTCAAAGCAGACCAAATTTGAAGGTTCAATAAGGCAGGCAAGGGGCGCTTTATTGCGGCAGCTTGTACAAAATAAAAACGGTATGAAGTTGAATACTATACAAGATATTGAATGCATCGGCTATTCAAGGCTCGAAGAAGCTGCAGTAAAATTGGTTTCAGAAGGATATATACAAAAATCAGGTGATCTATACTGCATTAAAACTTAACAAATAAAAAACTATTGCTTACTATAAAACAATGAGCTTATGTGTTATACTATACGAAGAATCATTTCATTGTTTAGCTTTTAAACAATGAATAACAAACAAGGGGATTTTTGACATGAAACAATTTGGCGGGAATGTTTTATTTTTGGACCGTTCGAACATCAATACTGATGAAATAATTCCGGCGAAACATGAAGCGGGAACAGATACTGCAAAGGCTGCACTGTTCAAGGATCTTTCACTACCTAACTTTACAAGCGGAGATGATGTTCCTGGAAAAAGAATTATTATTACACGTGAAAACTTCGGAATTGGCGAACATCCGGAAAATGCCGCTGCAGCACTTAAAGATAATGGTATTTATTGCGTTATTGTGTCGACCATGGCAGTTGATTTTAAAAAGGCTATGAAAACCAATAATTTACTTGTAGTTGACATAGATAAAAAGACAATTGAAGATATTTTTAGAACTTTTTCTCAAAAAGATTCAGAGTGTTTTGTTGTATTAACAGATGAAGGAACCTCAAAAATTAAACTGATGTCCGGTAGTCTTTCAAAAAGCTATGCATTCAATCTCGAAGATTTTTCTAAAAATCTTTTAGAAGATGATTCTTGGATAGGGAATATTCGTAAATAATTGGTTAATTTTGAAAGGGGAGACGGAAAGGATCC
>JAKJFV010000163.1 GCA_022704725.1 Spirochaetota bacterium | reverse complement strand
CGGATGCGAATTCCGTATAGGGCCAGACTACATGGAAGTAGGCTCTTTTATAGGACTTGCCGCTGCTACAAAAGGAAGCATAACGATCACCGGTGTTGAACCGCGCGACATGAGGTCTATAAGGCTTGCATTCGGCAAACTGGGTATACACTGGGAAATCGAAGGATCAAATCTCCTGGTACCCACAGGACAGGCTATGCAGGTAAATCCGGATCTCGGAGGCATGGTAGAAGGCACGGTTCCTATTCATGAAAAGATGTTTGAATCGCGAATGTTCTTTGTAGATAAACTCATAGGCATGGGAGCACGAATAACACTTTGCGATCCCCATCGTGCAGTTGTTTCAGGCCCCAGCACGCTTCACGGAACAGAACTCGTATCGCCGGATGTTCGCGCAGGAATGGCTATGGTAATAGCAGCAATGAGCGCAAGAGGTGAAAGCATCATACGGAACGTGTATCAGGTTGAAAGAGGATACGAACACCTCACGGAACGGCTTCAAAGTCTAGGCGCACACATAGAGCGTAGAAGCGTATAATCAGCTGATATTGCGTAATTCCAATATGACTTCATAAGCCTTTTGTATTCTGTGAAAAGCATCTAATGCAATGGACTGCTGTTCCGGGGAAAGGCTTTTTAGCGTATCCGGATGATACTGAGAGACTAAACGCCGGTGTGCGCTTTTTATAACCGAAAGTGCATCTGTCTCGTTGACACCCAATATTCTATAAGCAGATGCTCTGTTTGTCTTTTTGCAAGATACCTGCAGCAATTCAGATAAATAGGCAGAGGGCTTATTGCCGTTTCTGTCATCCCATCCGAATTCCACGGCCTCCAATAACCCGAAAACATTGCTCAGCAGTCCTGTATCCGAACATTTGGAAAGCTTTGAGGCAAGACATTCTGTTACAAGATCAATATTCGGGATCGAAGCGCTAAAAGCTGCTCTACATAAGGTTTCCCAATCTATATGAGCAAATAACGGAAATGCGCCGCGTATCTGTTTGGCAGCAAAGGACGGATTACCTGTTAAATACACAGAAAGCGAGCATATCTGTAAAGCACCTTCAAAAGGTTCTTCAATCAAAGAATTTTTGAGAGCTGACTGTTCAAATAAAGTTTGAAGTTTTTTTTCATCGTTAGTACGCAAAATAAGCAGATCTATAAAAAAACCGGAAAGGAATCCTAATACAATACCGCCAATCCCTCCCAGTAAACCTGCAAGAGTACAAATAATTCTAAAACGATAGGGAAGAAGAACCGCAGCAAGTTTAGCTAAATTAGATTTCATACCTTACCTAGTCAGCACGCAAGGCTGTAAAATACACAGTGCTTAAGAAAATGAATACAATTAACACAATTACAGCAACGGGGAGCGAAAGCGTTCCAATAAAAGCAAAAAGAACATAATAAAGAAGATTAATCAAATATAAGACTGTATCAAGAATTATATACGCAATAAACGTAAAAAAGGGCAGCGTAAAAAGCCAGATAAATTTGAATAACAAGGTACTGTTTAATCTATAATTCCAGCTTAATGAGGCGGTTAATATAAAAACAATAAGAAGAATTAAAGGATACGTCAATCTTGATATAAGAGACTGAAAGTAAACCTCTGTCGAAAAGCCGTATAAGGATGCCTTCCCGGCGAACTGGAATAACGTCATAAGAGGCATCACATCAGCACCCGAGGATGATTCACATATTTGCACAAAATCGCTGTAGGGAAGAGATAAAACATAATGATTAAGATGTGCAGCAGAATCCCCATCATTATGAGAGAAAACAGGAGAAATAAATCTGCCGTCCGAAACCCTGTCAGCCGACTCAAGGAGAATATAGGGAACAATTTTCTTTTCACCTAACGAGTTCATATATTCCTGAAAATCAGAATCTGCATATTCAAGGGGCAATGCGGACATTTTTGCGTAGGGTACCGTAAACGAATATACTAAGGAGCCTTCGCTGTCAAAAGAAAACAGCGAAAAATCACGTAAGTATTGAATAAAACTGCCTGTTTTCTTTATTGCAGTGCAGCCTTTTATATAAATAACATCTTTTCCGCCGTCCATTCTGATATTTGAAAAATAAATATCTCTATACTGCTCAAATAACTGAAGATTTTCCGTCTCATCAATAAAAAAGTATTTTGTGTTCATTTTTTCGAACGCGATGCCGTGATACCGCTGAATATCCAGATCCAGCGGATAATTATTCCGCAGATCAGTAAAAATGTAATAGGCTTTTTCAAAATCCCCATTTACAAGAGCAAAATAGCCTTCCTTTTTCTTCTCAAAAATACCGACAGACTTTTTGTCCAACCCGGAAGGATTTTCCCCAAGCATATTCCAGGCGTCAGAAGCGAGCTGCTTTGCAGCGTCAATATTGCCGTTGTCTGAAGGAGCCATCTGTAAAGCAAGAGACGCATAATAGTGCGCGCTGAAGTATTCCTGCGACGTAAAAGCCTTTCGTGCTTCATCGACCAAAACTGCTACAGAGTATCCAACGTCATCCTCACCTGCTATCAACCCGGTATATTCAGCTTTTTCCGTCTCAGGCAGATCTTTTTTTATACTTGAATAATATATTCCAATTTCATCAGATAAAGACAGGGCTTCTTCTGCCCTCGGTCTTAAAGCCAAGGCATTATCAATATAAAATTTTGCATAACTATATTCTTCCTGTGCGGTATAATACCGTGCCAATTCAAGATAATCTGTGTAGTTTTCGGTTATGTCGCTCATGTTTTTTTGTTTTCGTTCCGTAATAGGGGAAAAAAACTCAGCTGCTGCGACACAAACGGCAATACAGACTATACCGACAACGAAAATACTTTTAATAAATTCAATAAAAACAGAGGAGAACCGCTCTATTCTTTGTTGTGAATTCCTTCCGAAAGCCCAGGAATAGCCTATCAGGAAGGCGCTAATAAGGGTTGCCGGCAGGAATGTAAAGAAAAGCTTCAGAACTGAATAAAATTTATATTCAATCGCAGATCCGTATATATTTTCTGGCATTTCAATTGTAAGAAATCCGAAAATGAACAGACTTACCAGAGAAAAAAGCACATAAATAATAATGACAGCTGCTACATGACGAGTTAATTTCATACTTCAGAATTCCTTCTTTCTCCAGCACGATGTACCAAATATTGAATCATACCGGCAGAAACCAGCAAAAGAGAAATTAAACAATTGACAGCAAGCTGCATAGAGGGCAAAGAAGAAAGAACTGGTACCTTTTTGTCCTGAAAAAAAGATAGTAAACTTTTAAAAACCGGGCTTGTATACACTAATAGATTTATCCTGCATATAACTACATATAAAATAATTACAAAAGAAAGGTTTAAAAGTTTCCATGAACTCATACTTTTCACACCAATGAGGCTTAACAAAGCTAAACCAAGCGAGGCAAATGAAAGGTAGTAAAAAAAACCCTTTTTAACAGCTTTAAATGCTTCTGTGCGTATTGCTTTTGCAAAGGTAATAATATGCTCTATTATTACAGTAATTTTAGCAGAAGATGCAAACAATGGATCAGCAAAGAACTCATTTCCTGTGGGAGCCAGCTGCAAATTTAAAAACGGTGAAACCTGCCCCTTCGAACCGGAGGAACCGGTTATATCAATATAGACACCTTCTGCAATATTCTGAGGACTTATTTTTGAATAATAAAAGACTCCATATTGAGACGGCCTAAAGTAACCTTCGGTTAAACGGCTCTCGGTTCTCACATTTAATGATTTAAATAAACCCATCTGTTCAATGCGAAGCGCTTGAGGAACTAAAAAAATCCAGACACTAATACCGATTACAAAATAAACTGCAACGCTTAATAGAGGTGAAGAGGGATGACGGATCATATAGAAAATCATCCCCATACAGCTGAATGCAGCGGTAAAGGGAAAACAAATAATTATACCATTCAAAAAAACATCAAGTGAAAAAATTGATAGAGAAGTCCCTGCTGCCATATGAGCACAGCCGTCAACTAATACGTAAGCAAATGCACAAAAAAGTGTAACAGCTATGCATATGATAGTAAATACGATTAATAAAAACAAAGATGACTTCATAATACCAGCATAACACGAAGTAAAAACTAAGACAACATATTTTTTAACAAGTTTTCCACAGGTTTTACTGTTCAATTTTTTACCCTATCATGGAGTAAATAAAGAAATTTGTGATTTCTTTTTGACTTTTTTAGAGATGAATTCCTTTACAAGACCTATAGTATTATAATACAAAGAAATAAACAGCTAATTATTCTATTAATACAATAAAAAAGCCTCTTTTCTTTATATTAAAAGAAATAAGGCTTTTTACGGGTTTATTTGCAAAAGTTTTCCACAAGTTATACACAGCAAAGGTTTGTCAACAGATACAACATGGCAAAAAAACACTATCAGCCTAAAAATACCTGACCTTGATTATCTATTGCAAGAATAGTTTTACATTCTGAACAGCGGAAACGCCCTGCCCGTGTTGCTTTCAATTTTTTTGAACATACAGGACACGCAAATATTTTTGGGAACACCCC
>JAKJFV010000162.1 GCA_022704725.1 Spirochaetota bacterium | reverse complement strand
TTTATAATTTGAAGGAACATTCATGAGTTCGCGCACTAAGGCTTCTGTTTCTGCAATTATGGGTTCAAAAGCCTTGGATCTGTGGCTCATTTCCATAACGCACTGACCGGTGCCCTTGTAATTCATCATCTCATTTGCAGCTTCCTGCAAAACCTCTTCGGGCAGGCACGATGGTCCTGCAGAAAAATTGTAAACACGATTCATTTTTGTACCCCTTAAAAAGGCAATGAGAAAACTTCAGTTTTCGAAATTGCTCTTTTTCCGTACTTCCGCAGCAAAGCGGGGAAGTACAGTTAATATAGAAAGTTTGCAACGCAAACTCAGCCGGCACTGCTTAATTTCTGCAGCGCATCAATTACCGAAATATTTTCTACCATCGTGCCGTCGTTTACACGAAGAACAACCGATGTGTAGTTCACAATGCCCTTGATGCCGCACTTACATAAACGTTCTGCCGCTTCCTGCGCAGAGCGTTCGGGAACAGCAAGGATGGCGTACTCGATGCCCTCCTGAGCAATAACCGCCTCCATCCGCGATGTTGGATACAGCGGAAAGGGAGCGCTCAGAATCTCGGTACGGTTAACGCTTGAATCAAAGCCTGCAGCAATCTTAAAAGAAGAATGTGCAAAACCTTCAAACTCAAGCAAAGCAGACCCAAGCCGTCCTAAGCCGACTATGCAGCATTTTTTTTCACTTCTGCTGATATTTAGTACCGCTTTAATTGCCTCAATAAGGGCTGCAATACTGTATCCTGCAGAACTTGCACAGTTTATGCCTAAGAGGGAAATGTCGCGGCGGACGGTTGCATTGGTCCAACCGGTGCGTTTTTCAATCTCGGCGGAAGTGATAACAGCAAGAGTTTCCGTACTTTGCACCTGCTCAAGTAATCGGACTAACTGAATCAATCGTTCCCGTGCCGGTTTTGAAATGCTTTTTTTCATCCCCTCACCTTAGGCAGTATTCTGCTCTTGTAATTAATTGTGAATTATTTCACAACCTGATAAGAGCATACATCTTTGCTTTTTTTTTGTCAATACTTTTTAACCTTTTTCTGTGAATTATTTCACAAGAGGCGCAAACCGGCGCTTCGCCGATAATAATCACTTATCCCCATATTTTCAGAATAATCTATTATATAAAGCTTGGTAAGAAAAAAACACAGGCGCTTTAAGTTCTTACGAGCCTAGCGCACACAGACGCCTTCGGCGGCACAGATGACACAGTTTACACGGATAAGATTATATCTTTATAATATAGGGAATTAAATTACCACAGATAAACTCAGATACACACAGATAACTTTTTTGACTGTTTAATGTTCTTTTGTTCTTATATTTCTTCAGCCTTACCACTTAAATGATTGGCAGGGATAATCAGTTTTTTCGCAATGTAGTATGAACGAGAAAAAATCCAGTATAAGTCCTTGCATTAACGACCCAAAGAGGCATATGCCACCCGCTCCTTCAGCTTTATCCTTACATCTGTGTAATCAGCGTAATCTGCGGATTCTCTTTCGAACACCTTGGCAAAACAATTTGACATATCAGTTTTACGCCCTTATAATCAAAGACGAATAGGAAGAAATACGATTAGTATATCGAATTTACGCTTTTCTAAAGGGGTTAGTATGAAACTTAGTTTATCGTTTAAACTTATTACAGGTTTTGCCGTTGGAGCACTCATTACACTTATCGTCGGAGTTTTCGGGTTTTACGGACTCAATACATCCAATGACCTATTTAAACTTCTGGCAACAGAAGATATACCGGCAATAATAGGGCTTCAAAAAGCCGAAAAAAATCAGGAAAGTGTAAAAGTTGCCATAAGAACCCTGACCTCTCCCATGCTTACCGATGAAGATTACAATAGGCAGTTAGGAAATATTGAAAGGCTTAGAAAAGAAATAACAGATTTCTTCGCTGAATATGACGGACTTCCTAAAACAGATGAAGAGGAAGAGCTGTATCAAAAATTTAAAAAATCGTATGAGGTTCTTGTCCGCGAAAATAATAATTACATAGACGAAGTAAAGAAAATGAGAATCAGCGGAACTTCAATAGAAGAATATGTGAGAATAGCCTCGGGCATGGCAATTTCGGGACAGGCGAGAGCGGCTTTCGATACAGTAAGTGCCGACCTTGCAGCCCTTTCTGCCTATGAACAGCAGTATTACGGAAAAGAAAGACCTGAAGCAGCTATGAAAGAAGGCGCTCTTCTTATACTGATAATTACAATTGTTTCCATTGCAGGAGTTCTCATTGCAATTTTTATAGGGCTTTTCCTGGCACGCTCTATTACTAAACCTATTGTGCGAATTATTGACACCCTTACATCAGGTTCAGCACAGATTGCAAATGCATCACATGAACTTGCTTCCGGATCTCAGCAGATTGCAAGCGGGGCGACAGAGCAGGCTGCAGGTATTGAAGAAATTACAAGTTCGATGGAGGAATTGGGCTCCATCGTTTCCCACAACGTCGAAAACACAAAGGTTTCAACCGATCTTTCTCTCAAAGCTGTAGAGGCTGCAACAACGGGAACAACACAAATGGGTAAAATGGTTTCCTCTATGGAAGAAATAGGAAAGGCAACGGATGAAATTAAAGTAGTTATAGATGTTATCGATGATATTGCGTTTCAGACAAATATGCTGGCGCTTAATGCGGCAGTTGAAGCAGCACGTGCTGGTGAAGCAGGATTGGGTTTTGCAGTTGTTGCCGATGAGGTTAAAAATCTTGCAAACCGGAGTGCAGAAAGCGCAAAGGATACAGCTCAAATTATAAAACTAACTTTGCAGAAAACTGCAGAGGGGGAGAAAATCGCAAAGGATTTGGAAACCCTGTTTAAAGATATATTTGCCGGTGCAAATAAATCCAGCGAGATGACTAAAGAGGTTGAAACAGCCGGCAAACAGCAGGAAGAAGGCATAACCCAGATAAATGATGCAATTATGCAGCTGGACCAGATTGTTCAGCAGAACGCTGCCGCATCGGAAGAAACAGCAAGTTCTGCAGAGGAGCTTCAAAGCCAGGTTGATGTTACAAACGATGTAATCCAAAAACTGTCCGAATTAATCCTTGGAGACAAGGGACGTAAAGAGGAACAGACAGCTGATGCATCTGACAGTCCAAAACATGACCAGACTTCACAAGAGGACAGCAGCAGCTCTGGAGAAAAGCTTTTGATTGAGAAAGTGTAACTACAGCTATTTGTCATTATCCGTATAACATGATACAGTAATACTTCAGCAGTATATGGATAACGATCATGCAGCAAGTTCCTGATTTTAACGAAAAACAGAGCGAAAACGAGGCCTTTCTCACCGAGCAGCTTATAACCTACATTGGCAATAAGCGCTACCTTCTTAACTTTATAGGAAGGGGAATAGATCTTGTGAGAGACAGACTCAATACAAAAAAAATAAGTTCCTTCGATGTGTTTTCCGGGAGCGGCGCTGTCTCGCGCTACTTAAAACAGTTTTCTCATACACTCATAACAAACGACCTCGAAGAATATGCCTGCCTCATAAACCGCTGCTATTTAACTAATAGAAGCGAGACTGATATTTCTTTACTGCAGACCTGGCATGTGAAACTCCTCGAACAGCTTGAAGACTCAAAACTCACAAGCGGGTTTATACGAGAACTTTATGCACCAGCTGATATGCACAGTGTTAAAAATGGCGAGCGGTGTTTTTATACTCCCCGTAACGCCATGTATTTAGATACAGCCAGAAACCTTATTAACACAGTCCCCGAAAACTTACGGCACTTTTTTCTCGCACCTCTGTTATCTGAGGCATCAATACATGCAAATACATCGGGCGTATTCAAGGGTTTTTACAAAGACTCATCAACCGGCAGGGGACAGTTCGGGGGTAATAATAAAGATGCGCTGACCCGTATTTTGGGAAATATTGAACTAAAACTTCCCGTTTTCAGCAATTTTGAGTGCAAAACTGATATCCGCAGCGGAGATGCAAACATCATTGCGCAAAGTGTACCGGAAGTAGATCTTGCCTACCTTGACCCGCCGTATAATCAGCATCCGTATGGATCTAACTACTTCATGCTCAATCTTCTTCTGCATTATACACGGCCCAGCGAGATCAGTACTGTTTCCGGAATTCCTGCAGACTGGAAGAGGTCAAATTACAACAAAAGACAAAAAGTACAAGAGGCTATGAAAGACCTTGTAGAAAAGGTTAAGGCAAAGTTTCTTCTCGTGTCATTTAATTCCGAAGGGTTTATAGGCAGGGAGGAGATGGTTTCCATACTGAATACAGTGGGAAAAACAGAAGTCCTCGAAACGAAGTATAATACTTTTAGAGGAAGCAGGAATCTCGGCGAAAGAAATATACATGTAAAAGAATACTTATATTTGGTGGAAAAAAACTAGTCAAGGGGAGTACGCACGTAGTGCATAACGCACTGTGTGCATAACGCACTGTGTGCATAACGTACTGTGTGCGTAACGTACTGTGTGCGTAACGTACTGTGTGCGTCAAACCAACCCGTATGGGGCGCATAGATTAATATCGGCTCAGCGCCG
>JAKJFV010000161.1 GCA_022704725.1 Spirochaetota bacterium | reverse complement strand
CATTAAGCGAAGCAGTAAAATCCTTTGCAGTCTCGAGCTTATCTGCAAACTCACAGAACACTTCTGCAATAATGGTGTTAAGCATAATGTTCGGACAGGAAATTGAAAGACTGGAACCGAGAGAACGGAACTCGAACTTATTGCCGGTAAAAGCAAAGGGCGATGTTCTGTTGCGGTCTGTTGTATCTTTCGGGAATGACGGCAGTGTATCTACACCGAGTGTCATAAATTCCCTGTCTTTTTTACTGTACGGTTTTCCGTCTTTTATTGCATCTAAAATTCCAGTTAGTTCATCTCCCAGGAAGATTGAAAGAATAGCCGGCGGTGCTTCATTGGCACCCAAACGGTGATCATTTCCTGCTGATGCAACTGATAAACGCAATAAGTCCTGGTGTTCATCAACTGCTTTAATGATTGCAGTCAATATAAGCAGAAACTGAGCATTCTCAGAAGGAGAATCGCCTGGTTCAAAAAGGTTAATTCCTGTATCAGTAGAAATTGACCAGTTGTTGTGTTTTCCTGATCCGTTTACTCCTGCAAAAGGCTTTTCATGAAGCAGACAGGCTAATCCATGCTTTATAGCAACCTTTTTCATAATCTCCATCGTCAGCTGATTGTGATCAGTTGCAATATTGGTTTCTGTAAAAATGGGAGCTAACTCATGCTGAGCAGGGGCTACCTCATTGTGTTTTGTTTTTGCAAGAATACCTAGCTTCCACAATTCTTCGTCAAGGTCTTTCATGTACGCTGCAATTCTTGGCTTTATTGCTCCAAAGTAGTGGTCTTCCAGCTCTTGTCCCTTCGGCGGTTTTGCACCAAAAAGAGTCCTATTACAAAACATGAGGTCTTTTCGTTTTAAGTACAGCTCGCGGTCAATAAGAAAGTATTCCTGTTCGCTTCCAACAGTTGATATAACGCGCTTTGCATCAGAACCAAAAAGTTTTACGATTCTTAAAGCCTGCTTATTCAAGGTTATCATTGAACGCAGTAAAGGCGTCTTTTTATCTAGAGCCTGCCCGCCGTATGAACAGAAAGCGGTTGGAATACACAAGGCGTTGTCCTTAATGAAGGCAAAAGATGTCGGATCCCATGCAGTGTATCCGCGTGCTTCAAAGGTCGCTCTCAAACCGCCGGATGGAAAACTGGATCCGTCAGGCTCGCCTTTAATAAGTTCCTTGCCTGAAAACTCCATTAACACTTGACCGTTTTGACCCCTTGTAATAAAGCTGTCATGTTTTTCGGCTGTAATGCCGGTCATGGGCTGGAACCAGTGAGTGTAGTGAGTGGCTCCTTTTTCGATGGCCCAGTTTTTCATGGCATTTGCAACAGAGTTTGCTACGGTCGGATCAAGAGGTGTGCCCTCATCCATGGTCCTCTTAAGAGATTTGTACACCTCTTTAGAAAGACGTGATTGCATGACAGTGTCATTGAAAACCATACTGCCAAAAATTTCGGAAATTGTACTCACGTTTGTCCTCCAAGAAAAAAACGGTAAAAAAAAAGGCGATGCGAACCCCATAGAGGTTCACATCGCCATTGATGTTAACAATTACTTTATACATTGCAGCGGAAAAAATGTCAATATCAGATTCTCTAATTTTTATAGTTTTTTATTTATTTTTATCCTGTTGCCTTGTTTATATGCCTTTGGTATAGTTTTATCAGTATAAAAGAAAAGGGGACGACTCTATGATGTATCGCCGGGAACATAATGTACTTATTGCGCAGGAAGGAAATACAACTGTATACATTCAGCCGTGGGGCGCCAATGCTTTACGTGTCCAGATGACAAAAGAACAACAGCTTGACAGCAATACCTGGGCGCTGAGCGAACCGGCTGCGGGGACAGAGCTATCGCCGGGGACAGAGCTATCGCCGGGGACAGAGCTGCCTGTGAGTGCACAGATGCCTTCTATTACAATACAGGAAATCTCGTTTTCTCAGCCGTGGCTTAAGCATTACCCCGAGGCACAAAAAAATATAGAGCGTGCTTATATTGCGTCAATAA
The DNA here is from genome assembly GCA_022704725.1 of Spirochaetota bacterium. Classification (GTDB taxonomy): domain Bacteria; phylum Spirochaetota; class Spirochaetia; order Treponematales; family Treponemataceae; genus JAAZLA01. Next base: position 2,566 of record JAKJFV010000161.1, on the reverse strand, counting down.
CAAACGGTAAAATAACTGCAAGTTTTAATCATGAAGGATGGCTTACCTTTACCAATGACAAGGATGAAGTATTATTAAAAGAGTTTTGGAGAAACAGATCGAGAATAGATAGATACTGTATTCCTCTCAATCTTTCTGGAAGGGAACTTAAGCCTGTCAAGGGTTCAAGCGACTGGGAACTTACTGCCCGCTTTGAGGCGTTTGAGGATGAAAAGATATTCGGCCTTGGACAGTATCAGGATGAGTTTTTAAATAAAAAAGGACTTGTACTTGATCTTTGTCAGAAAAACTCTCAAAGCTCTGTCCCTTTTATGCTTTCAAGCAGGGGTTACGGCTTTTTATGGAATAATCCTGCAATTGGAAGAGTCAATTTTGCCAATAATATTACTGAGTGGTATGCCCAAAGTACAAAGAAAATGGATTATTGGGTAACAGCCGGCGATACACCGCAGCAGATAATGGAGCAATATACATCAGTAACCGGGAGAACACCCCCGCTGCCGTCCTTTGCTTCAGGGTTTTGGCAGTGTAAATTACGCTATAAAAACCAGGAAGAAGTTTTATCTGTTGCACGTGAATATAAAAGAAGAAATCTTCCATTATCGGTTATAGTTATAGATTTTTTTCATTGGACAATGCAGGGCGACTTTGAATTTGATCCTGTAGATTGGCCCGATCCGGCATCTATGGTGAAGGAACTTGAGGAAATGGGAATAATTCTCATGGTCTCCGTTTGGCCTACAATAGATGAACGCAGTAAAAATTTCGGAATCATGGCACAAAACGGGCATCTTGTACGTTTTGAACGCGGCTCCGGCGTACACATGAGCTGGATGGGTAATACCGTATTTTTTGATGCGACACATCCCGAAGCCCGAAAGTTTGTATGGGAGACCTGTAAAAAAAATTATGGGCAGTACGGTATTAAACATTACTGGCTCGATGAAGCAGAGCCCGAATACGGTATTTATGACTTTGACCAGTTCCGCTACGCTGTGGGTCCCGCACTCCAGGTAAGCAATATTTATCCCCAGTATTTTGCAAAAGCATTTTTTGAGGGACAGAGCTCCTCTGGACAAACTGATATTCTTAACCTTGTCCGCTGTGCATGGGCAGGAAGCCAAAAATACGGTGCATTGGTATGGTCAGGCGACATTCACTCGTCGTTCAGGGCTATGAGGGAACAGCTTCAGGCAGGGCTTAATATGGGGCTTGCAGGAATTCCCTGGTGGACAACCGATATTGGCGGGTTTTTGGGAGGCGACATCCATGATCCTGAATTTCAGGAACTTATTATCCGCTGGTTCCAGTGGGGGGCGTTTTGTCCAGTGATGAGACTTCACGGAGAGCGGCCTCCATTTGAAGATTTGGGCGATCAGGAATACCGCGGCCAAGTACGGCAGATGCCTTCGGGGCAGGCAAATGAAGTGTGGAGCTTCGGGGACAGAGCTTATGAAATAATGCAGAAATTCCTTCTATTGCGTGAAAAACTTAGACCCTATATTCATACCCTGATGGAAGAATCACATATAAAGGGGAGCCCAGTCATGAGAACGATGTTTTATGAGTTTCCTGATGATGACAAGTGCTGGAATTGCACAGATCAATATATGTTAGGTTCAAAAATCCTTGTCGCTCCCGTTATGGAAAAGGAAATTGGAAAAAGAAAGGTATATCTGCCCAAGACAAACAGTACCGATACATGGACTCATCTTTTTACCGGTGAGAAGTTCAAAGCAGGACAGACAATCGAAGAAGTCTGCCCCCTTGAAACTCTTCCCGTGTATTACCAGGGTGAAAATCCTCTGGTATAGTAAAGGATCAGCGGACTTTGAACATTAAACCAATCATTGCAATGGTTATGAGAATTTGCAAAATCATAAATTTTAGTAGTACCTGTGTAGGCGACCATAGCCTTGTTTTTCTCATGTGATCGTGAAGTGGAAAGCGAATTTTTTCAAAAATATGTATTTTAAAAAAGCGAAGCAAAAACACCTTAAGAAGACCCATACCACCGTTTACAAGAATGATAGATGATGTTGCAAGAATTAAAAAGGGATTTCCAGAAACTATGACACAAACGCCTATATAAAATCCCAGAGCCCTGCTACCCGCATCTCCCATGAGAACCTTACTTGGAAAAGCATTATGCCACAAGTATCCCATTAATACTCCAGAAAGGGCAAAGGTCATAACAGCCCAAGTAGCACCGTCGTAAAGATGAGGAACAAGAAGATATGCTGATATTTCTTTGTGCCCTAAAATAAAGTAAAACGTTATACCCATGGTAAGTAAGGCTATGAGAACTAAAGTGCTCGAGAGACCATCAACACCATCGGTACAATTTGTCGTGTTAATCGATGTCCATAATAGAATTGTGGATAAGCTGATGAACAGCCAAGGGCTTATTGCTATTGGTTTTGATATAAAAGGGAGCCAAAACTGAAGTTCTTGGCCACTTTGTACCATATCGCTAAGATAATAAAGCGCAAATGAAGCAACAAGGCAAATAACAAGATCAAAAAAGCCTTTTTTATAATCACTCCAGCTTGTAACACTACGATCA
>JAKJFV010000160.1:4370-4600 GCA_022704725.1 Spirochaetota bacterium | reverse complement strand
CAACATCCGCAACGAGCACTCAGATGGTGAGAAATACTATTGGCAATTAGTTAGTAACGGAATTATAACGGGCTCAAAATTTGCTGAGCTTATTATTTATTGTCCGTATCAATCTGAATTACCGGCAGTAAAGGAATTAGCCTCAAACGTAGATGAACTTGATACGCATAAATTCATGTGGATATTCTATGCTCAGGACTCAGAACTTACTTATCTTCCAGATGGAGGTT
>JAKJFV010000160.1:0-4296 GCA_022704725.1 Spirochaetota bacterium | reverse complement strand
CAGAGTAATTGCAGCAAAAAAATTACTAATAGGATAATGGCAAGACTGGACCAAGATAAACAGAAAAAGCTTGAGCCTAAACGCATAGCGTATGCAAGAGCTGAACTTGAGAAAATAGGAATACAAATTGCGGACACAACTAAAACAAGTATTCGTTTCTATTGGAAAGGTAAAAGCATTATGTTTTATCCTTACAGCGGTTGGCACACCGGTAAAACAATTACAGACGGCCGAGGAATAGAAAAATTATTAATTCAACTAAAATCAGAATCGCATGGCGAAGAAAAAAACAACACCGAAAAAGAAAGCCTCACGCAAGAAAGTGAGCACTCCTAAAACAGTTAAGAGTTTAGATACTCAAACCGAAGCAGAAATTTGCGCACTCTACAAGAGAGTAGTAAAGAAACCGCTACACGACCACAAACACGAGGAGTTAATTAGACAAATTCGTGAAGTCTACAAAGCAAAAGGAATTATTGAAGAGCAATCACAGGCTCTTATAATTTCTCCTTCCATGAAAAAAGCAGGATTCAAGAAAGGTCAGACTGTGAATTATACCTTTAATTACGACTTTAATAATGAGGAGATAACTCAGAAGGCAGAACAATTAGCAAGCGCGTGTATTGAAAGGAATAAAATCACAGACGAAAAGAAACATGTTAATAGTGAGTATCAGGCAAAGATTGACGCAAAAACTTCTGAGATAAATATCCTTTCCGGACACATCGAATCAGGATTTGAAAAGAGAACTGCCGCCTGCCAAATGTTTAAAGACTTTGATAAGGGATTCAAGTACTACTTCTGTAACGGTAAACAAGTTGGTGAAGAGAAATTAAACCAACACGACTACCAAATGCAAGCTGACTTCGAGGAGGGGAAAGGCAAGTAATGGATTTCGTACCTATTAAACCTCTAAGCGTAAATGAATGTTGGAAAGGACAAAGATTCAAATCTGCTAAGTATACAAAGTATGAACACGATGTTCTGTTTTTATTACCTAACCATTTGCAACTACCTGAACCGCCTTTTCAAATTCATTTACAGTTTGGGGTTTCCACACAATCCGCAGACTGGGACAATCCGATCAAACCATTTCAAGACATTCTCCAAAAGAAATATGCTTTTAATGATAAGCAAGTGCGTAGAGCAATTGTTGATATCGAAGTAGTCCCTAAAGGAAAAGAATACATTGGGTTTAAGATAACTCATTTCACACCTTATAAATTATGAAAACAGCAATACAAAAAACAATCGCGCTTGCCCTTATTGTAGTGGGCAAATTGAACCCTCGAAAAGACTTCGATGAGGAATCAATAAAAGAACTACACGAATCAATTAAAGAAAATGGAATACTTCAACCCTTATTAGTCCGACCAATCGAAGGAGGTAAGTATGAACTTGTATGTGGAGAACGAAGACTACGGGCATCTAAGTTAGCGGAGTTAAAGGAAGTGCCGGTAATGATTAAGGAACTAACAGATGACGAAGCAATCGAGGCAATGATTATTGAGAACCTTCAACGTAAAGGAGTTTCTGATATGGAAGAGGCTGAAGCATTTGGTCGTTTAGTTAAATACAAAGGAAAAACTATTCAGGACATTGCACTAACGGTTGGTAAACCTCTGAAATTTGTAGCAACGAGAATAAAGCTTAATGAATTAATACCTGAGTTCAAAAAAGCATTACTCGAAAAGAAAATGGACGTTGAATTAGGGTTACGACTTTGTGTTCTTACTACTGCAACGCAAAAACTAATTTGGAAAGAGGAGGACTGCGAAGGTGATGATGAAATTAATATCAACAGCTATCGATTAAATCAATACACATCTAATTTGGAGAGCGCTACATTTGACCTTGAGGATAAAACACTCAGTAAGGTTAACGGCTCTTGTTTAGGTTGCATTCATAATACAGCCTCAAACACTTTACTATTCCCAGACGAAAAAGGAGTAGGGATGTGCCAATTAGCAAAATGTTTTGTAGAGAAGTCAAAGAAACACTACGAAAACGAATTAAAGAAAGCTATCGAAGACCCAGAAGTGATTTTAGTTGCAGCAGAACACGAGGAATCAAACGAAACTAAGGCTCTAAAGAAAACAGGAGCAGAAGTCTTGGTGAAAGGTTATGAAGGAAGTAAAAAAACTTTTGATGTTGTTGAAGTTCCTGTTGCAATGACAAGAGAAGATTGGGACGATGAAAACGAGCATGAGAACGAAGACTTGAGCCCGAAAGAAATAGACAAAGCTTGGGAGACTTACTTGAAAGAAATTGATAAGGAGAAAAATGAACACGAAGAGAATATCAAAAACTTAGTGTACAAGAAAGCATTTATTGCTACAGGAAATGGGCAAGGTAAATATGTTCTTATTAAGTTACTCAAAGGAGAAAAGAATGCGAAGGAAGCAGTACAGGGTAATATGGCAGTAAACCTTAAAGCTGAGATTGCGAGAATTGAAGGAAACGAGAAACGTAAAAAGGAACTTGATAATGAGAAGGTCCAAATTGAGTACCACGTTGCTTTACAAAAGAACAAAGGTTACATTTCAGATAAGGCTCTAACAAAAACCGAACTCATCGGTCAAGTAATGTTCCTATACAGTATGCTTGGATATTTAGAACAAAAAGAATTTGATAAGGTTACTAAGTATAAGCACGACAAAAATTGTTTCTACGTTGAGTTAAGCAAGGAATCTCCTTCTGTTTTAGCTAAGAACATAAACCGATTAACGCGAATGTTGATTGTTGATAAGTGCTCTCCGTTTAAAGGACAAAGGAGTGACAACTCTCATTTTGGAATGCTCTTGCAAGAAGTAGCAAAGGAGTCTCTGCCAATTCAATTTAAAAAGATTAATGAAGAGCAGAAAGCAATTTGTGAGCAAAGAGAAATAAGAGTCAAAGAAAGAATTGATAAACTTAAAAAACAAAAGTAAATGAAAGACCCAGCAGTGCTGTGGTATTGGAACGATTGGGCGGGAGGAAATTAAAATGGTATTGCACGTTGACTTTGAAGCTTCGTGGCCAGTACTACAAAGTAAATTTACTGTTCTTGATTCAGGTAAGTATCAGAACGAAAGATTGTTGTTCGAAAAACAAAGGAGGCAAAAATATTCTAAGTCAAGAAGGGAGAATGCAACCACTAAAAAAGGAGAGGTTGACGAAAAAGATATTTACATTAAATTTGACCACTTATCCTTAACGAAAGTTGAGTACTTTAAAATCGAGGCATTAGGATATAACAAAGTTCAAATTGATGAAGTGCTTGAGAAGATTAAGAACTACAGAAAGAATACAAACTACAAAAGCTTGTATACTACCGCAAAGAATTGGTTAAAAACAGAACACGGAACACCGTTGCAAAAAGGTGATGGTGGAAATAAAAGAAAGGCTCTCGCATGAACGAAAAAAGAAAACGGGTAGTAACAACTATTGGAACTCCTATAACGGAAATCGGCAAACTTCCCCCTCAGTCTATTGAAATGGAGGAAGCAGTACTTGGAGCTATTCTGCTCGAAAAAGAAGCTCTAAAGGAGGTAACACTTATCCTCAAGCCTGAATCCTTCTACAAGGAACAGAACAGTTGGGTGTACCGCGCAATTCTTGAGCTCTACAAAAGGAATGAGCCTGTTGACCTTTTAACTGTTACACAGGAATTAAAAAAAATGGATAAGTTAGAATTTGTAGGAGGCTCTTACTATGTTTCACAACTTACCAACAGAATAGCCTCATCCGCAAATATTGCTTACCATGCTGTTGTAGTTGAGCAGAAGTTTTTATCAAGAGAGCTTATACGGTTAGGCACAGAAATGATAAAGGATTCTTATGAAGAGAATTCGGATGCGTTTGAGATTATTAATACTCTACAACTAAGAATCAGGGAACTAACAAACTACGCAAGAACTTCAATAAGAAACGTAGGTGATGTTTTCTCTGAAATGGTTAAGGATATTATGGCCGTACAAGATGGGAAGTTAATCACAGGAGTATTATCGGGGTTTGAGAACATTGATAAGGTAACAGGTGGTTGGCAGAAAGGCGACCTGCATATACTTGCAGCAAGACCAGGGATGGGAAAGACAGCCCTTGCGTTGGCTCTTGCTAAAAACACTGCGCTTGCAGGAACACCTGTAGCTATTTTTTCCCTTGAGATGACAGCTAATAGGCTTGTGGCACGATTAGCCTCCTCTGAATCAATGGTAAGTAGTACAAGAATTTCACAGAGCAGAGTTAACCACGCTGAGCTTATGGCAATAGGAGGTAGATGCCACCAATTAATTGGCTCTCCTCTTTACATCGATG
>JAKJFV010000015.1:12801-13067 GCA_022704725.1 Spirochaetota bacterium | reverse complement strand
GGATAAACGGCGGGCAACGAGAACAGAAGCAGAAGCACAGGCGGAATCAACTAACACATATACTTGACCGGAAAAACGGTATTGAGAAGCATTTTGCTGCACATCGGTAGTAAACTGAATATACCTTCCATTTTGCGGTGTTTGATACCCGCTAAAAACATCCGGGTATGGATCGTTCGGATTATAAGGCATACTTACCGAATACTTAAAGGAGTTATAAGGACCCGCATGGCGTATTTCAGTAGACTCATCGCACTTAAACACTT
>JAKJFV010000015.1:309-12791 GCA_022704725.1 Spirochaetota bacterium | reverse complement strand
TAAGTTCATTTTCTCCTCCCGGATTACCGCGCAAATCAATTATCAGGTTTTTGATATTCTTTTCTGCGAGTGTTTGAAAATACCCGGCATAGCATTCTTTATCCAGCAGCTGGCTCATAGTACTTATTCTCATAACGACTGTATCCACGTTTAAAACTTCAAAAATTTCTTTCTGCTCGTACATCCATTCAGGCCAGCTGTAAGAACCAAGCTTCTGAACAGGAATTCTCGATAAAGTAAAAGAAAATTTTTCTCCGCCGGGATAATACCCTGTCAGATGTATTGTATCATTTACGGGAAGGTATACCTCCAAATATGTTGAAAAGTTACTTCCAATATCTTCCTTTCTTACATCAGAATTAATAGAATCACTGCTTGCAAAAGGCAATAAAATGTTCATCCATTCGCTGATACTTTTATCATTAATACTCTCAATAACAGATCCGGCAGGGATTTCTTTTTTCTCTCTGCGGTCCCAGCATACATAACACACATCATCTTGAATATATAAATCAAGAGGTAAGAAGTCTGCATAATACCTGGTATCAATAGGGCGGATCTTTGTATGTACACAGTGCAGATATGATAAGGTTTGTCTCATTAGAAGGCGCAGTTCATGTACGGTAATATCATTTTCTATAGTAAGCCGGGCTAGATGCAATTGATCTATTGCAGTCTGTTTAATACCTTCATCAAGTAAAGCAGGATGATCTTCCGCTATCGCTTGAGAAAAAATATCCCATGCTTCCAGAGCCTGTTCCTTTGTCAACTTTTTATCCGGTTTATACGTAAAATCGACTTTCTTTATGGTAGAATAAAAACCGATGTTGTCTTCTCCAGCTAAAACCATCCCGAGACTTTCATCGACTTTACCGCCGCTGGTACTTAACGATATACTTAAACAAGGTTTTTCACTGAATGTACGTATATAACCAAGACTGCCTAAAATCTGCCCCCTCTCAATCCTTTCTCCCTTAGTAACAACAATGTTCTCCAGTCCTTCAATCCAAATTTTTTTTCCATTGTCAAGTTTAATACCCATAAAAGTAGTAAGATTGCTTTCAATCAAAACCGGATCTTTCTTTTTTTGCTGTGCTACCTTAAACTCAGATAGACTATCCCAACTCCAACTTGTAACCGCATCTGGATAGGGTAGAAAAAACAAGCTCATAGTATTTATTATACCGCCTTCCGGTGCATAAACAGCAATACCATATTCACCGTTAATATAGTAATTATTATTTGTAATTGTATTTCCATACACCGGATTTTCCAGATATCCCGGCCTCATAGTAATTTCTCCGCTCTCATCGCCTAAAGGCCAGAACCAGCGGTCTGCTTCATCATCGCTGAAACAGGGCAGCAGTACACAAACGTATACTAAAATAATACAAATAAACTTGACTATAGACTTTGAGAACATTTAATTAACCTCTTTTTTGCATAATGAATTCCATATGTTCATAATCGAATAGATCATTATGCATTCGATTCTATTCTTTAGCTAATACCTCTGTCAATAAAAAATACGGCTCAAAAGTACGAATATTACCAAGGTAAGGCGCCTTACTTTGGTAATATTGAATAGCTATTCCCATTCAGAATACAATCGTTCTATCTCTCTTGTTATGCGGTCAAGTTTATTTCCCATACTCCTCGCTTTTACAAGATCACCCTTCGTATATAATTCTCCCATACTGCGCTCTGCGTCTTTTTTCTCTTTTTCCAGTGCAATTATTTTTTCTTCCACCGGCGTAACAGAATTCTTGCTGATAACTTTCTGAATAGACCTCTCTACTTGAGATCCGTAGCGTGAATACCAGAACTCAGAAAAGTTCCCCTCCCAGGAGTTTAATGCGCAATCTGATATTTCCAATACTCTGTCTGCAATGCGGTCTAAAAAATAGCGGTCATGAGAAACTGCAAGTATGGTTCCCTTAAAGTCCAAGAGCGCATCTTCTATTGCTTCGCAGGAGGGAATATCAAGATGGTTTGTAGGTTCATCGAGAATTAAAAAGTCCGCCTCTTTAATTACAGAGAGTGCTAACTGAAGCTTATTCATCTCCCCGCCGGATAAACTTCCAACCTTCTGAGTAAGAGATGCTCTTGTAAAAAGGAAGCGGCTTAAGGTTTTAAAAGCTTCATCCTCAGTTTTGCACCCGGCTTTCATGCATTCTTCAAAGATAGTGTTTTCTTTATCCAACGTTTCCCCGTATTGAGAACAATACGAAGTTTTTAAACTCGGTCCTATAAAAACCCTTACATCCTGTTCCAATGAAAGTCTTTGTATTTTTTTAATGAGTGTTGTCTTTCCGCTGCCGTTGAGTCCGACAAGGGCGCACCTCTCTCCCGTTGTTATGAGAAAATCAGCATCCTTTAGTAACACACGTTCCCCATAGGCGCATGTCAAACTGTTAACGCGCAGGGCAATATGTGCTCTCGATACATCCTTTGTAAATGCCACTTCAAAAGAAGTCACCGGGTTTACCGGTTTTTCGATGGAACGCTCTTTAAACTTTGCAAGCTGTGTCCTTCTTGACCTGAGCCTTTTCCCCCACTTAGGGTCGCATGTTCTTTTTGCTATCTCTGCAAAACGCCTTACAACTTCTTCAAGCTGTTCAATTTTTTTCTGCTCGGCATTATACGTCATCTGAGATGAAACAGTTTTCCGCAGTTTTTCAAGCCGGTATGCAGAATAGTTCCCGGTATAGGTTTGAGCCTTGCCATTATCAAGTTCTATAATTGATGTACATACTCTGTCTAATAGATAGCGGTTATGAGAAACAATAATCACCGCCCCGCTGTACGAGTTAATAAAATTTTCAAGCCACGCAAGACCCTTAATATCGAGATGGTTCCCCGGCTCATCGAGAATTAGTACATCGCTTTTTAATACATTGGCACGTCCCATAGCGAGTATATTTTTCTCCCCGCCCGATAATACTCGTAACTCTGAATCCAAGCATTTATCCAAACCAAGGCTTTCTAAAAAGACGATAGCCCTCTGCTCCGCCTCATCCCCTTCTTTGCTGTCATATAAAGTTCTTAAGTCTCCGTACTCAACACAGGTTTTTTCCAGGGTTTTTCCTTCTTCATTAGCCATGCGCTCTTCAAGAGATCTAAGTTTCTCCCTCATCTGTAAAAAAGGTTCAATCATGTAGTCGAGTGCGCTCATATTCTGCACAGGGAAAAACTGTTCTACATAGTTAATACTTGGTTTTCCCTCATAGATTATTTTACCGTGAAAGTCATCATCCTCTCCGCTTAGAATTCTTATGAGCGTAGTTTTACCAGCCCCGTTTCTTCCGACAATACCAATTTTATCGTTTCTCTTTATGCGGATATGTATATCATCCAGAATAAGATCGCTGCCGTAATATTTTTTTATGTGCGATGTTTCAATCATTATAATGCTCCTTGTTAGATTAATTTTGGACACGCCCAAGGAGACGGGGCTGGAAAGATTTGGATCTTTCGTTGAGGCTTAGTCAATGCAAAGGTTTTGCAAAAAAAAAGCCGCAGAAACCCCGTCCATAGAAGAGGTGTCTGCGGCTTTCACCGGAGAATAAGATTCTAAATTCTAGAATCTCATAGGCATCCGGTTTCTGTAATCCGCTTTGGACAGACCTCTCCCGTAAACAGGTAAAGTACCCGAAGATCTGCGGATAGTAAGTGTAAGGTCTGTGTCCAAAATACTCATGATAATAATTTTACTGCAATTTTTAATTGGCGTCAAGGAAGAGATTAAAAAGATTTAGCCCAAAAACCACGCCGCATTGACGGCGCTCACTCCGGGTAAAATTTCTCTCATGGAAATATCGTTTGAAATAACAAATGAATGTAACAGTTTCTTGTCCAGTAAGGCACTGAGTGTTTTCAAATGACGGGCATCACCTTCATTTACATGTTCTGTCATTTTTATTTCGAAAGCGAAATAACCAGATTGTATTTCCAAAAGAAGATCTATTTCGTATCCGTCATACGTGCGAAGATGGTACATAGAACCATCGATGGAGGCATTCTTCATCTGCTTGTAGAGTTCGGCGATAATTAGACTTTCATACTCGCAACCTGTCATGCCTCCTCTTTTTTGAAGTACCGATTGCAGAACCCCAAAATCCATGTAATGAATCTTTGGTGCATGAATAAGCCGCTTCGATTTATTTCGCTCCCATGCTCTTACAATAACAGCTTGATAACTTAATTCAAAATAATTGATATACCGCTGTACTGTTTTAGACGATACCCCTATTCTATTCGCCACATCAGAATAATTTATGATGTGTGCTGTATTAAGCGCAAAATATTGTTGAAGTTTTATGAAAGGATCAAGATCTCTAAAAGATGCAATGTCCCTTATATCTCTTTCAAGATATGTTGCGGTATAATTTTTCAGCCATAAATACCGGTCGTTGTCGGAGAAGCTCTCATTTGTAAGTGCCGGATAACCTCCGAATGTTCGATAAAAATCAAACGCATTTTGTTTCTGAGTCATATTAGGATCAAAATGAAAGGACGGAATAAAACGAAAGGACATTTCAGGATTTTCCAAGTACTCCTGAAAGGGAGAATTCGGGACGTTATCAGAAAAGGAGAGTGTTTTAAGTTCCGGTACCGTAAGAGGATATAATTCGACAATTGTGCATCTCCCGGCAAGACTTTCCCGTACTTTTTCTAGAAGTAAAAGCTGACTCGAGCCGAGCAAAATATACCGTACACCGGAAAACTGATCATAAGCAGATTTAATACTTTCCACAAGTATCGGTTCCTTCTGAATCTCATCCAAAATTGCTTTCGGATACATTGATTCCCATTGAGGCGCGGTAAGAGATGCATAAGACTTTCTCATGACAGGGTCTTCGATAGATAGATAATTGTAATCACTGAACAGCTCTCTGGTAAGGGTAGTTTTTCCTGTCTGCCTTGCACCGGTAAATACCATTATTCTTCCAAGTGTAGTCTTTGTGAGACTTCTAACATACGAACTCTTTTTTCTTGCTTTCATACATCCAATATACCACTGTTTCTTTATAAAGTCCATATTTTGGCGTAATTTCAGGACTTTAAGTCCTGTTTTTACGCCAAAATACGGACTTTAGTTGCATAACTATAACAATTTCACCCTGATATGGTTTATTCAAGGGTTTCATTATATTATTTTATTTTTTTTAAAAAATCTTCTTGACACTTCTTAATTCATTTCGGTATACTGCTTCTATACACATGCATGTAAATTTTATATAAGGAGGCAGGTAATGAATACATTCAAATCATTTAACTTCATGGTTTCAGCTGATGCCGCATCATCCGGCGTAAGCTATTTTGTTAACCCTGCCTTGTCCATAGACATCACCTGAGAACTGAATACACATCCAGTTCGATGGTAAGAGCCGAAGACCGCGGGTTAACCCCGCGGTTTTTTTTTGTCTATGGGCTTTGGTTGTGATTTTTCTGTAATGTTAAATCACTGATAACTGCAGCACGAAACTTCTATTTCATACAGATAAACAGCTTTCGTGCAGAGGAATATTCACTTGAACACTTTATTGAAGCTTATGAAAAAACGGGCATGGGGCTACGTACTTGCCGCGGCTGCGATGATTGCAGCAATCACCCTTGATATGTTTAATCCGTACCTGGTTGGAAACATTGTAGACAAGGTCATTATAAACGGAGATTTTTCTTATTTAAAAGGCGCCCTGCTCTGTCTCGGGGGCATCACTATAGGAAGAGCGATCCTAGGGTATCTAAAAGAATACGGGTTTGATCTAACCAGTTCAAAAATAATTGTGGATCTAAGAAAGGATCTGTTTGATCACATTCAAAAACTTTCCTTTTCTTTTTTCGACAAAAACAACACGGGCGAGCTTATGTCGAGAATCAAGGATGACACTGATAACATCATGCATGCGCTTTGTTTCGGCATCATGCTTCTTCTGGAGCAAAGCATCTACTTTATAATCGCATCGGTCATTTTGTTTACACTTAACTGGAAACTTGCACTTATCAGTCTTGTAACTATGCCGGTCATTGAATTTGTCGTGTTCCGTCTGGAAAAGAAAATCGGCTCAACGTATGAAAAGATCAGCGATCAGAGAGCGGTCCTTAATACGACAGCGCAGCAGAATCTCACCGGTGTAAGACTTGTAAAAGCGTTTGGAAGGGAAAAATACGAGATTCAAAAATTTCTTGAACAGAATCAGGAAAACTACCGCATCAATGTGGATCAGGTAAAGATTATGGCGAATCATAATCCTGTCATTGAATTCCTTTCAAATGTAGTTCTTGTTTTAGTTATCAGTTTTGGAGGCTACTTTGTCATAGGAGGAGAACTTTCTCTCGGGGAACTTGTCGCATTCAGCAATTATATTTTCATGCTCATTTGGCCCATGAGGATGATGGGCTGGCTCACAAATGTTCTCGCCCAGTGCCTTGCATCGGTTAAAAAAATTGATAAGATATTTACTGAAGAGAGCGAGATTACAAATCCTTCTAATCCTGTAAAGCCGGAAGTCCTCAGCGGTCATGTCGAGTTTAGAAACGTCGATTTTAAAATTGGAGATGCCTGTATTCTTAAAGACGTGAGCATTAATGCACAAAAGGGCAGCACCATCGCGGTAATGGGAATAACGGGAGCCGGAAAAAGTTCTCTTATAAATCTGATAGGAAGATACTATGACTGTACATCGGGAGAGGTTTGTATTGACGGAGTAAATGTAAAAAACATGAGCCTTGATGTACTTAGAAAAAATGTGGCGGTAGTTATGCAGGATGTATTTTTGTTTTCAGATACCATCGAAGAAAACATCAAGTTTGGTTTGGATATGAAATCAACAGACCCTGCATTCATTTGTGCTGCGAAAGATTCTATGGTTGACGAGTTTGTCTGTCAGATGAAAGACGGATACAATACTGTAATAGGCGAAAGAGGGATTGGATTATCCGGCGGGCAAAAGCAGAGAATCTCTATTGCGAGAGCATTGGTGAGAGATGCAAAAGTACTCATACTTGACGATTCCACTTCTGCACTCGACATGGAAACTGAATACCACATACAGAAATCTCTTAACAAACGCAGAGACATTACACGGTTTATCATAGCACACAGAATTTCTGCAGTTAAAAACGCGGACGAAATAGTGTACTTTGATAACGGCAGTATTGCTGAACAGGGTACTCACGAAGAGCTTTTAGCTCTCGAGGGTAAATACTATAAAACATATTGCGCTCAGTACAGCGGCTATGATCATGAATTTGATAAAGAGGTAAGCAATGCCTGTTAATACATTTAAAGATGATGAAGACTTAAAAGAAAGTCTCAATATTTCTATTATTAAGCGTCTTGTAGTTTATTTAAAACCGCACAAAAAAGCTGTCGGAGTAACATTATTCTTAATGTCCTGTACCATACTTGTTGAACTTTTAAATCCTTATTTTTTAAAAACAGGAATAGACAAGTTTATTCGAGCGGGAGACAGCAAAAATCTTCTCATTCTCGGCGGAGTGATGATTATAATAAATGCAGTTTCTATGTTCTGTTCCAGAAGCCGCATTATTACAATGGGAAAGGTGACTAACAAGATTCTCCTAACCATTCGACAGCAGCTTTATACGCACATACAAAAACTTTCGTTTGCGTTTTTTGACAACCGTCCAATCGGAAAGATTCTTGCACGAATTATTGGAGATGTTAACTCGCTCAACGATCTGTTTACAAACGGTGTTACGAGCCTCATTCCAGAACTTGCAAAAATTTCGGCTGTAGTCGTTATCATGATGCTTATGAATTTCCGCCTTGCGCTTGTCGCCCTCATAACGGTACCCCTCATGATCGCAGCTTTTTTTCTGGTTATGAGTGCAGCCCGAAAACGCTGGCAGGTATTTAGAAAAAAAACATCGAACCTCAATGCCTTTACTCATGAAGATTTTTCCGGCATCCGCGTTGTACAAAGTTTCGGCGCAGAGTGCAACACCTCTAAAACCTTCCTGGACCTTTTAACAGGGCAAAGAAAGTCATTTACAAGTGCCTGCCGCATGGGAGATATGTTCTGGCCGATAGTTGAGATGTCCTGGGGTGTTGGTACCATTTTAGTATTCTGGGCAGGCTCAAGTCTTGTGAGTACCGCTGCTATAACTCCTGGAGTTCTCATTGCCTTTACAAGTTATGTGTCAATGTTCTGGCAGCCGATTATGAACATAAGCAACTTCTATAATCAGCTTGTAACCAATATGTCTGGCGCTGAACGTATTTTTGAAATTCTCGACATTGAGCCCGATATTAAAAACCGCATCGATGCCCGGCCTATTCCTTCCATAAAAGGCGATGTATCTTTTAATGCTGTTACATTCAGCTATGATGAAAAGGTGAACGTTCTAAACAATGTGAGCTTTGATGTAAAAGAAGGAACTACGGTAGCACTCGTAGGTTCTACAGGAGCCGGTAAAACAACTATTGTAAATCTTATAAGCCGTTTTTACGAAGTTACTAAGGGTGAAGTTTTAATAGACGGATACAACCTCAATGATGTAACTCTCGAAAGTCTTAGAGGACAAATCGGCTTAATGCCGCAGGACACCTTTTTATTTTCTACGACCATACGGGAAAATATACGCTATGGAAAACTTGATGCAACAGATGAAGAAGTTGAAATAGCTGCAAAGGCTGTGTCTGCTCACGATTTTATTATGAAATTTGAAAAAGGCTACGATACAGAAGTTACCGAACGGGGAATGCGTCTTTCTGCCGGACAAAGACAGCTCATTGCATTTGCACGAACAATGTTGTCGGACCCCCGTATTCTAATTCTCGATGAAGCAACGGCAAGTATAGACACCCATACCGAGAAACTTGTACAGGAAGGTATTGCAAAACTTTTAAAAGGAAGAACTTCTTTTGTTATAGCGCACCGCCTGTCTACCATACGGAATGCTGATATCATCATGGTTGTAGAAGATGGGGGTATTTTAGAAAGCGGTTCACACGAAGAACTTATACAAAAAAGAGGCCAGTACTATAATTTGTATACCTCACAGTTCAGGTTCCTCAATGATGAGGAGGAAGAAGCGGTGTAAATGAAAAGGGACTGTCGAATAGACAGCCCCTTTTTTTAAAGTAATTCTATGGTATCCCATGCAATGCTGCCGTCTTCTTTTACAAGATCAGCGTCTGCATGAACGTATTCAATTTTTCCAATAAACATTTCATGGCTGCCGGTCATAATCGAATCTACAACGGTACATTCAATATTCCTTATTCTTATAATCTTCAATTGCTTTTTTAAGCGTATTAACTGCAAGTAAGGCGCAGTGGGAA
This sequence comes from Spirochaetota bacterium, assembly GCA_022704725.1. GTDB lineage: Bacteria > Spirochaetota > Spirochaetia > Treponematales > Treponemataceae > JAAZLA01. Next base: position 3,478 of record JAKJFV010000015.1, on the reverse strand, counting down.
TCATCAGGCGGAATGTCGCCTGCAACAGAGAGAATATCAGCCTGCGTAAACTGCTCTGCTATTGTAATAGGCACCGAGCAGGACATTAAAGCCGTTGTGGTTCCGCATTTATTGGAAAAATAGCAGCCGTCGGTTGTATAATGAACATCTTCAATAATTCCGTTTTGTACCTTAATCCAGAATTCCATGGTGTCGCCGCAAGGGCCTTTGAGCCGGGCATTGCCGTTTGAACCTCGAAGCGGTCCAAAGTTCTCAGGGACAACCTTAGTCCCTATCGTAAGAAAGTCAGACATGTAAGGTCCTTTTTCATACTACTCCTCATAAGAAGGCTGACATGCAGCCTTCAAACTTACTTCTCTTCGCCCTTAAGTTCGGCAAGACGCTTTTTAATAGCATCAAGTTCTATGGAAAGAGAATGGGAACGAGCATTAAGTTCGTACTTTTCATCTTCCTCGGTTCGCGGAACCACCTGATTTACCCGGGCGCCCTGAAAAAAACCGCCAAAGCTTCTGCTTAAGCAGAAGCTTAAACCTCTGCCAAATCCGCGGCCTGGACCGCGGCCTAATCCTCCGCCAAAACCCCGGCCGCCGCCGAATCCGCGTCCTCCGCCATAAGTACCTGCATTATTCATAAATCCTGCAGTTCCATTCCCTGCACAAAATCCGGCGCCTCTTCCTGTCATTGGTCCCGTACCTGCAGGACCTGTTCTATCACCTCTCGGCATTGTCGTACCTCCTAAAAAGTTAGATAGAAATAACAATGCATTTTTTATGCCAACTTATTCAGCATGTCTGCAGGAAGCTTTAATGATGCAAGCTCTGCAGCCTTACGCACAAAATGAGCACAGGGTCTCTTTCTATAATATTCAGCATTCCTCTCTGAAGGATCAGGTTTTGGAATTACAGATGCTTTTAATAGAAGTTCACGGCAGTTTGTCGTACCAAATTCCGCTTTAAACTCTTGTGATAATTCTCTTACCGCTTTATATAAAACCGTCTTAGCTTCGGTATCATGCGGATCATAATCTCCGTATATGTGTCCCAAAACATAGATCATGCCGGTAACTGCACCGCACATTTCCCGCTGACCGCCTACTCCGCCTCCAAAGCCTGCCATACCGCGAAGCACTTCTTTCTCATCTAAACCGAGAACTTGAGCAAAAGCCGCTGCTGTTGACTGAGAGCAGTTGTACCCTTGTGAAAAAATCTCTACTGCTCTTTCTCCAAAATCTTCCATTTTCAAAACCTCTTAACAGTCCCCATAATAAACTAAGTAGGTATTTTTCTTCAAGTAGGGCGATTTACCCGGATATTGCAAATATGCAATTCTATCATTGCATTTATGCAATTTTTATTACATATCGACATATTACTATATTTACATATTTCTATGTATTAATACTTTTAGACCGGTTTTGACTTTAATTCTCTTGTTCAAAGCAGATTGTAATGATTATTCAAGGCCCCTGCCAACAGAATCTGCTTTTCATCGAATACTGATATTGGCACGCTACTTGCAAATGTATCAGTATGAAAACAGCAATAACTGTGTGGAATAATAGAATAGCTCCTGTATTTGATGAGGCAGGAAAATGTTTAATTCTCGGGGAAGATAACGAGGCATCAGTCATTGTTGCTTTGCCCGAAGACTACAGTGCTAAGGCAGTTTTCTTAAAGGAACAGGGAATAGACACATTAATATGCGGCGGTATTTCGTGTGAATGCGAACGTTTAATTCTCGATAAGGGAATTACAATTATACCCTTTATTGCAGGAAATATAGATGAAGTAATATCAGCGTGGAAAGAAAACCGTCTGATACAGGTAAAGTTTGGAATGCCAGGCTGCGGCTGTCCCAGAAGAAGAAGGCTTAGAGCCGGCAGGGGCGGACGGGGCGGTCATTCATCGCTTTTACGTATGTAATTTTTTGGAGGTTATATGAAAATAGCATTATCAGCAACTGGAAAAAACAACACTGATATGGTGGATCAAAGATTCGGCCGCGCGGCCTTCTTTGTCGTGTATGATACAGAGACAGATTCTTTTACAGCTTTTGACAATGAGCAAAATCTTAATGCCGCTCAAGGAGCAGGTATTCAAAGCGCCCAGAATGTTGTAAAAACCGGTGCAGAAGTAATCATTACCGGGCACACCGGTCCCAAGGCTTTTAAAGTACTGGAAGCAGCAGGCGTTCTTATTTATTTAGCACCGTCCGTAAGTCTTTCTGAGGCTATAGAAAAGTTTAAAAAGGGCGAACTAACAAAAATCGACAATGCAGATGTAGAAGGTCACTGGGTATGAAAATAGCAGTCGCCTCCGGTAAAGGGGGCACCGGCAAAACAACTATTTCTATTGCTCTTGCAGAATCTGCACCGTGTGAGGTATTTCTCCTTGACTGCGACGTGGAAGAACCCAACAGCGGTCTTTTTCTGTACAAAGATACAGGCGAAAAAAAAGAAGTAAGTGTTCTTATTCCTAAAGTAGATGAATCGCTTTGTACTGCCTGCGGTGTGTGTTCTGCCTTTTGTCAGTTTAACGCACTTGCCTGTGTTGGAAAATATGCTCTTGTTTTTCCCGAACTGTGCCATTCATGCGGAGGATGTGCCATAGTATGTCCCGTTAAAGCTATAACAGAGGTTCCTTCTGTAATCGGTGAAAAAACAATCTATTCTGTACAAAGGAAAGGCAAATCTCCCCTGCACTTTATAGAAGGAAGATTGAGCATCGGGAAGGCTATGTCTCCGCCTCTTATACGATCGGTAAAAAAAGAAGCAGAAGATACTATTCAAAATGATCCTTCTCTTAAAAACAGCATTACGATTATTGACTGTCCTCCCGGGACTTCGTGTCCTATGGGAACAGCTGTAAGCGGCTGCGATTTTACAGTGCTTGTCACAGAGCCAACACCATTCGGTCTTCATGATTTAAAGATTGCAGTAGAAACTGTCCGCAAAATGAGCATACCCTTCGGCATCATAATTAACAGGTCTACTGCAGGAGATGACAGAGTTGTACGTTACTGCGAAAAAGAAGGAATAAAAATCCTTCTTCAAGTACCGGAAGATATGCGGATAGCACAAGGTTATTCCAGGGGATTAAGCCTTATAAGCGCTGTACCGGAATATGAAAAAGAATTTCAATCGGTACTTGCATACATTGCGTCCTCAGTA
>JAKJFV010000015.1:0-299 GCA_022704725.1 Spirochaetota bacterium | reverse complement strand
CGAGTTTCACTCTCGCCCTTGCAAACATCCTTTCTAAAAACCATATAATAGTCTGCGCAGACTGCGATGTCGATGCTGCCGATATGCACATTGTTATGAATCCGGATGTTAAAGAAAAACATGAATTTATAAGCGGTAATATTGCTGTGATGCATAAAGAACTTTGCTCAAGAAAGGACGGATCTAATTGCTCTATATGTTCCGATCTTTGCCGCTTTGATTCTTTTCATAAAACCTCTGACGGCTTTTTTGAGATTGAAGGGCCGGATTGCGAAGGCTGCATGGTCTGTGTTTCACAA
>JAKJFV010000159.1:4421-4743 GCA_022704725.1 Spirochaetota bacterium | reverse complement strand
CATAAGGTCGCGATGTTCAAGTGAAGAACCTGCAAACATGTAGTATGCTGTTTTACCGCAAATTCCTAGAATCATTCCCGACAACATCGCATCTTTCTTTTCTGCGGTTAAAAGATAAAACTCGGGATCCGGAACCGGTGCAGTAAGAGGTGGTCCTTTTCCCGAATCATCATGAAGTGTTTTTTTCTGCTGATAAAACAGCTTTTCAAAATAGTCCATTTTCTCTGAGAAAAAACCTTTGCGTTCAGCTGTGTCAGCATAAAGAGCGTGCCATTGAGGCAAAAAGCAAGCAGATCGTACAAAAAAATCAACATCGAGCTTA
>JAKJFV010000159.1:0-4411 GCA_022704725.1 Spirochaetota bacterium | reverse complement strand
GGAGGAAGTTCTAAATTTATAAGCACCGTGTCAGGACAAAGATAATCCATAGAGGCTTTACGCAAAAGACTATGTTCAGTGCCGTAATTCATTCTCATCTCACGTATTTCTCTTCTTGGCGGTACCGTATAGGCAGAACCGTGTGAAAAAGGAGAGCGCCACGGAAGATCATAGCGGACACAGATACAGTCAGATGGAAGCAGGGGCTGCAGAGCAAGACTGAGTTTTTCTAAAAATAAACCATAATCTGCTTCACATATATGAAGAGAGGGTCCGCGCGGGACGTAGGCGTATAGTGCATTTTTTGAAAGACGTCTAAGCAGCACAAGGAGAGGAAAACGATAAGAAGACCACTCGCATAAAAAAAAGACAGCCTGCTGTCCGCAAGCTGTTTTCAATCTGCCCCAAAAACTTGTCTGAAACAAGTTATCCTGTGCCGGAAAATCTTCCGGACGGCATTCTTGTATAGTTATCATACACTAACCATAACAAGTAAGATAAAAAGATGCAAGACTAAGGTTGAGCTATAAGCGGGTTGAGCAGGTATCAGATGTCAGACAATAGTATCATTAAGGAGAACTACATACTCTCCGGTAAAAGAAGCACATACCTCATTATTTTTGAAGTCTTTTACATCAGCCTCTATTTTAATACGGCTTTTTCCGAATTTATTAATCATTGCAATAAATTTCGTCAACCGGTCTTCACTGATCGGACGAAGCTCTGCATAAAAGTCATCAATGAGCGGTTTTGAGAATTCGACATGTTCACTTTGAATGACAATTATCCCCGAAGGTATACCCCTCGTAAGTAAAATATTCCGTACACTTGCCCACGAAGCAACAATGAGCGAAGTACTTATACTTCCGCCGAACACAGAATTCCGGTGATTTATGTGATCTTTTAGAGTTCCCCGTACCTGAATAAAGGGGCTTACTTCCTCTGTAATCTGAAAATTATGTTTTTTTACGATTGGTATGTGTTCGTTAATATACTGTTCAACTTCACTGCTCATAAACCCTCCCAATATGACACTTTGACACAATAAGTCATTATAAAATGTTTTTATTAGGAAGGTCAACTACGATGTCAAATTTAATTTTCCTGCAGATTTTCATACATTTTCATTAGTCCGTTTCGAATAATACCCTGATCCCGGCTTGATATTCCGGATAGTAAGTCCATTTCCATCTTGCATAAAATCTTAAACATCTGAGAACAAAAGTATTTACCGTCATCAGTCGGTTTAATACCTTTTGCACCGGTTCCGTCGTCAGAATTGCCGTGTATAACGAAGCCTTTTTCCTGCAGGACTTTTAAAGATTTAGAGACTGAATGTACTGTAAGCTGCATAAAATCGGCGATGTCTTTTTGAGTAGCATCATATGAAGTTTCGGAACTTTTTTCTGAAAGAAACCTGATTACCTGAAAATCTGTCCAGTTTATTCCGTACTTAGCAAACTCAATTTCGCTCCGTCTTTGAAGGCCAAGGTGAACCTGGCGCAGCATCATACCCATCATCTTAGGGGTCCTGCTTTTTAGTATCATTTCAACTCTCCTAATGAAATATTGTACTTAGAACCGCAGTTATGACAAACAACTTCTAATGGGTCAGGTCCATTATTCATAATATCATCGAATTCTGCAGTATTAAGATTTTTTATATAATCCAAATATTTGTCTTTTGAACAGGGACAATTAAAATTAACAGAACGTACCAAGGCAATGGTTGGCTGAAACTCCCGAAATAGACCGAAGATTATGTCGTCATTATTTCCCTTTTCACTGTACCACTGGCCGAGTGACGGACAGGAAGAAAAAGCATGTTCAACCTTATTTATTAAGTGCTCACTTGGTAAAAAAACACCGTTTTTTTCCTCGAAGAAATTGTCACTCATCTGTTTGCTTCTTCTTCCGCCAACAGAAGGCAGAGCCTGCAAAAACATACCGCCTGCGCCTGTTACAGAACCTTTAGCATCGAATTGTACACTGATATTAAAAGCTGTCTTTATTTGCTCCGATTGTAAAAAGTACCATGAAAGATCTTTTGCTATATTTTTATGCTTAATTTCTACAGTACCCCGCTGAGGTTCTTTTGAATGAGAACTTAATCGTGTTATTGTGAGCGTTCCGGGACCGAAAAAAGGCGCTAAATCCCAACTCTCCAGAGGAGCATCAACAGGTATAGGGTTTTGAAAAAGATGTCCGCGTACGAAGCCTGTAGAATCAGCTTCCACAGAAAAACCCGCCGCAGGACCGTTGGTGTCATAACGGAATTGAAGCTGTTCTTTTCCTTTCATCGTCGGAATCATGAGTGCAGCGCCTATACAGCCTTGAGCTAAAACCATTGTTTCCAATATTCCAAGATTAAATTGTGCGCGCATTTGATTAACAAAACGGGTACCGTGAAAAAGAGCACCGCGAAATAAGCCATCGGCCATTACAAAAACGCTCATTTCATCTGTATGAAGAGAATTCATATGCGATATTAGAGTAGTATCAAGAATTTGTGCTTTAATCATGTTGACATGATAGCATAAAAGGTCAAATAAATCCAGTTTGACATAAAATATCAGTGTTTTTTCACTCATTACTAAAAAAAGTGCAAAAAAAAAGTTTTTATGCTTGACAGTTATTGTTTTACACTGTAGTCTTTAGGTAATCGTGCGTTCTCTTATAGAATCTAGAATCCGAATCGAGTGTCTGCAAGCAATCTTCCGATAAGTGAGTTCCTTCCAGTATTTATTTCCGGTTAACAGAATAATCTAAGAAAACGTGTGGTTTTACCGCCTTGGTGTGGTAGCGATACGAAGTGCCGATTTAGTCGGCAAGAGGATTTTTTAATGGCTCAGAAAATTTATGTTGGGAACATGAATTATGCGACAACAGAGGAAACTTTATCAAGTTTGTTTTCGCAGTATGGAGAAGTTGTATCAGCAGTTGTAATTAAAGACCGCTATACAGAACAATCAAAAGGTTTTGGATTTATCGAAATGAGCGATGCACAGGCAGCAGAAGCAGCTATCGCAACATTAAACGGCAAAGAAGTTGAAGGCCGTAGAATTCGTGTTAACGCAGCAGAAGATAAACCCCGCACACAGCGCCCCAGAGGAAACTTCGGCGGCAATCGTGAAGGCGGTTTCAATAATAACCGTGGTAATGACCGCGGCGGATATGATAACTACCGCTACTAATTAATAACAAAGTGCTGGAAACAGCACTGTTATGAGAGCCTGCCCTTACGGCGGGCTTTTTTATTTTAAACAATGAAGCAGCGAACAGGGTCATTAGTATAAGAATTACAAGTGTTTATACCGATACATAAGTATGCAGGAACATGATCAAAAACCCGTATTTTTAACACAAGACTTTACTGAATTCACACAGCTAGATGCAGACAGACTTACTATACTAAGCCGTATTCTGGAAGAAAAACAGATTCCTTTTTCAATTATTCCCATAGACGATAAAAAACATGTATATATTCAGTTTGCTCAAAGTTCGTACTCTCCCCTTTTCAAGATTAAAACAGTTCTTGTTCATTATGATAAAGATCCCGAATCTCAAGGCGCAAATGACAACAGCGCCTGTGTTTTTCAAGTAATTGAGTGGATAGAAAGTCTTATTGCATCAAATACAGTTCATAATATTAGAATCTTTTTTACAGACGGCGAGGAAATAGGCTGTGCAATCGATCAGGGTGCTTTCGGAATTGCTTCAAGATTTAAGAAATTAGGACTCACTAATGATGAGGTTTTTGTTCTTGACGGCTGCGGGAGAGGAGATGTGCTTGTTATTTCAAGTACAGGAAAGAAGGCGCCGGGAAACGCAGAATTTAAGAAAAGGTTTTATGAGCTGTATGAAGATGCAATAAGTATTGCTAAATCTGCTGCTGCAGAAAACTGGATAACAGTACCTGTTCCCTACAGCGATAATGCGGGCTTTATTGCCTGCGGTATTCCTGCAGTTGCAATAACCATACTGCCGCGCGATGAAGCAACTTTATACATGAGAAAACTTCAAAAAGACAAACAATTTGAAACTTTTATTTTAGAACATAGAACCGGGTATTCATCAATGAGTGAAAAAGACATACCTTTTACGTGGCGCTTAATGCACAGCAAACAGGATGATACTGCATCTTTGACACCGGAAGCCTTCGCCCTGATGAAGCGATTTTTAAGCTTTCTCGGCAGACACAAAACCATGGCGTAAGAAATAAGCAAAAATACAGTCAGCTTAATTATAGTAATTATATACCAGGTATTAATGCGGGAGCGGCTTAGGGTAAACTTTGCTCGGAAACAGAAGATCCGTCAAAGGAACACAAAGCATTAGAAGTTTTTGTACAGGTTCCGCTGTCGCCGTAATACCAGTACACCCCTGTTTCAGGATCTTTGCCGTAAACATA
>JAKJFV010000158.1:4525-4769 GCA_022704725.1 Spirochaetota bacterium | reverse complement strand
TTTTGCCTTTTCGGCGCCCCATGCAATACGTTCTGTTTTATCATAATCTTCATAGGTCTTAATAACATCAAGATCAAAACTGATGGAAAACTCGGTATTCGGCCGTGTTCCGGCAAACAAGTAGCGTACTACTTCCGCCTGATACACTCGAAGTACGTCATAGAGGTCAATAACCTTTCCTTTCGAGGAGGACATTTTTCCCGGCGTTCCCTTAATTCCAATAAAATCATAGCGGAACGTTACC
>JAKJFV010000158.1:276-4507 GCA_022704725.1 Spirochaetota bacterium | reverse complement strand
GCCGAAAATCTCTTCAGATACAAGACGCGCGGTGTCAAACGAACCGCCCTGGCTGTGATGATCTTTTCCCGCAGGCTCAAAAAGAGTTTTTTCAAAGTTCCACCGCATCGGCCAGTCAACGCGCCAGCCGAGCTTTAACTCTTTTGAAGTCCGCAAGTCGGCTTTTTCAACGTGTCCGCAGCTTGTGCAGTGGTAGGTAAGACCATATTCTCCATCATATGAATCCATTTCTGTTGTATCTTTACTGCATGCAGCACAAAAAGCGGCTGTGGGCCAGTATTCTTCATCAGAAGGTATCTTATGGTCATCATCGCGGTAGCGGTTCAGGCAGTCTTTTATCTTTTCCTTATTCTGTAAAGCAGTCTTCATGCCTTCGGCATACATGTTTTTTCTGTATCGTTCAGACTGATATAAAAACTCAGGGTGAATGCCGACTGTCGGAAGAATTGACTCTACATCAACCTCATGGTGGCGGGCATAGGATGAATCCCGTCCGGTGGTATCGGGAACCATGGTAATAGGAAAACGCAGGTATTGTTCGAGGGTTTCGGGATTGGGCATATTTTGGGGAACTTTCCGGAAAACATCGTAATCATCCCACGAATAAATAAAGCGGACTTTTTTTCCTCTGGAGCGGAGAGCCCGTACAACGAGATCCACAGAAATTATTTCGCGAAAGTTGCCAATATGAACAGTTCCCGAAGGAGTTATTCCCGAAGCGCATGTATATTCTTCAAGATCTCCGCGCTCCCGGATAATCTTTTCTGCAGTTTGGTCAGCCCAATGGCTTAAAGTCTTCGGGCTTAAAGCCTCAGAGCTTAATACTGTATTTTCATTACTCATAAGGGAAATTATACATTTTTCTGCATAAAAATACAATGGCTTGAAAAAAACTATAAATGGAACCTTTTTTTCAATTCTCTTTTAAAGTCTTTATCTGCAAAGATATAAAGACCAAAGAGCATTATCAGTGAAAAAAGGAGAGCAGCATACCCTACCCAAGCCCGCTCGGAAAGTGAAAAAATGCATAAAACAGCAGGTACTATCGAAATAAGCAGAGAGGTGAGAATATAGCCAAGATATTCCTTGTATAATGCTTTTTTACTTGCAGCAAATACCGTAATAACAAAGGAAGATGCTGTAGAAAGAGAGGGAATTACATAGGTCGTTGACCACATTGTAAAACCGGAAAAAACATCAATTATTACTGCAAGAAATGACAACATTATCAGCTGAAAAAGGAATTTTGCGCCGGTATGAATTTTCTTGGATGAAACAGTTTTTAAACTGATAAAGGCATAAAATAAACAGGAAACAACAATAAATGACCAGAAAGATTCGTGTATTGTCAGTGAAAAAAGATTAATAAAAACAGCAATTGCACTAAAGGCTATGGTAATAAAAAAGCCTGCACGTTTTGCCTTATCCAGTTTTGACTCTTTATATTCAGGATACTCAGGATAAAACTCATTATCGTGACTATGATCGGTCTCCCCCGGGTTTACCAAGGCTCCGCAAAGGGGACATCTGTTGTGTCTCGAAATTACAGTTACAGAACAATTAATGCACTTCATAATTATCCCCCCAGTCATTTGAGTAAACCCGTACATCCAGTCCTTCATTTTGTGCCAAAAACTTAAAGAAAAAGGCTATACAGTCATTTTCTTCTATTGTTTTGGTAAAACTTATACACATTTTATCTCCAAGAGTAGAAATGGTGCATGTTGCAGGACTGCGTACCGAACAATAAGACAATACTTCCAGATGCGACATGTAGTCATACATCTGAGGCGGAATTCGAATAACACCCAAATTCGACAGAGTTAAAGTCTTTTTCGTTTCACTCATAATTGAGTAGCCGGCCTGAATAAAGAGCTTCTTGACAATAAGAGGCGCAAAGCGGAGTACCTTATGCATAGTAAATTTACTTGTCCGGTAAATCTGTTTTTGAAGATACTCTTTCGTTATCTTGTCTTTTAATACCTTAGTTACATGATCGCAAATATCATTAAACGAAAGCCTCTGATCATAGTGCAAGGGGCAGTTAATCACCGAAAAAAAGTTGCGCAGTGTTTTAGACGGAAAGATTTTTCTAAGATTAACAGGAACTGCAATGGTAACAGGAGCTCTGCTGCGGTCGAATTTAACATGTGTTTCAAACATTGAGTGTATCATAAGGGCGGTTAGGAACCCGGTTATAGTAGTGTTATACTTTTTCGCTGCAGTATTAAGAGCAGAAGCAGACACAAGGCCCGATATTACACTGGTGCCTCCCTGCGGGTACACTGTTCCCCGTATTCTATACGCATTTTTCTGTTTTTCCAGAAAACCCTTTTGTTTTCGTTCTTTTTTAAGAGGGTCATAATAACGGGCAAAACTGTCATCGCTGTATTCAGTTTCAGCCTTTCCGTCTGCACCAATCACACTTCCGTCATTTTCTATGTAATGACCTAAAAAAGTAAAGTAATAGTACAGCAGCGATTTAATAAACTCCAGGGTTCCGCCTCCGTCAGCGAGGGCATGAAATATTTCCACAGAAACCCGCTTATTATAATAAAGCACGCGAAGCATAAACCCGGAATTTTCAACCCTGTTTATATCTCTGCACGGATAATGAAGCTCGCTTTGAACAAGAAGTTTTTTATGATTTGTATCAAAATAATTCCAGAAAAAACCGCGGTGAATACGCACAAACAAAAAAGCATACTTTTCGCTTATGTGATCCAGCGCCTGCTGGAGAATAACAGGATTTACGCTTTCGTATAATACTGCAGAAACCCTAAAAACCGCAGAGCGGTTGTAATTGCTCACTGATGGATACAATTTTGCAGCATTATCGAGTTTATACCATTTTTCCACAGTTAGCCCCTTAAGTATACTTATAAGATACACTATTATTCCCGGAAAATAAACACTCCTATAAAAATAAAAAAATTGCAGGCAGAGAGTTTCGGGTGTATAATAAGTAATGTATCAGCCAATAACCAATGGGAGAATTTCATGAAAAAAATAGTCATAGTATTAATGATCCTGGGTGTATGTAATTTCTTTTTTGCCGGGGGACAAAAAGAAACAGGCAGAAATAGTATCGCCGGTACTGCCGATGCAGGGGGAATCATTGATGCCTCATACATAGATACATCTTCATTTATCAATGCATATCAATTTCCCTACAAGGCAAATGAACAGGACGATCTGAGTATTTTTCTTCTTAATAACTCGGTTTCATATCTTACTGCCGGAGGAACCCAGTCAATAGTACTCGGTTTACGGACTAATCTCCCCTCTTTTTATGATGCCCGCGATGTAAACTATGTAATGTATATTCAAAATCCCGCTTTTTTGAATACTGAACGTTCATTTAAGGTTTTTGAGTCTTCTCTTTTGAGTATCTTTGATGCTAAAAGCAGCGGAACCAGACTTGCCTTGTTTTCCGCTCAAACAGGCAGTCTCCGTTTTATCAGCTCAAAAACAGAAGTTACTTCGGCGCTTTTAGAAACGGCAAAAGAAGCAAAAGTTAAGCAAAATCTTAAAACAGCATCCCTTGCCTTCACTGCAATGAAAAACGATGGAAACACTAATCCCTGGAGATTCATGTGGGTTACCGATGAAAATGTATTACAAAGCTATACCGATATTTCATCATTTAAAGTACTTACCAGTATGTATGCTGCTGTCGACACAAGTTTTTCACTTCTTTGTTACGGATCTTCTCCTCAGTGGGGTGCAGTTAATGATATGCTTACCGGTATTAAAGGCAGCTCATATTACGGTAAAACGTATCAATATTTGGAAAGTACAATATTCAGCGACTTTATCCAGTTCAGCAAACCTGCTGTAAGCAATATAACACTTACTATAGCTTCTTCTCCCTGGCTCGGAGGAAACACTCAGGCCTCAATAGATTTAGGCAGTCTTGGTTCCGGTCAAAGTTTTATGATACAGCAGGACCTTGAGCTTCCGGCCTTCGAGGCGATGCCTTTGATGCGTAAAGATGAAAAATTCACTGCAGCTTACTGCTATATTAGTTATTTTTCACATAAAGAAAACAAATTGAAATATATTACTCTTGCTATAGATGCTTCCTATACTGACTCAATTGATCAATGGTATTCATCCAGAAATCCTATTGCTCGTAAATACATAGCCCTTTCAAAAACCGGAGAAGCTCTGGCTTCCATGAGTAAGTCTTTTAAGCAGGGCAATCACAGCGGTGCTTTTGAAGCTCTGG
>JAKJFV010000158.1:0-255 GCA_022704725.1 Spirochaetota bacterium | reverse complement strand
TACGGTCCGATGTACAGCTGCTTGAAAAAACCCGCGCCTCTTTGTTCAATCAAGTTCAAAGCCTTCTTGTATTGGAATAAGGCGTAATTAACCCAACCGCAGAAGGCTGTCATTGATTTTTAGCACTTCTGCGGATATAATTATCTCATGTCCGACTTTGTCCATTTGCATGTCCACTCTGATTATTCGCTCCTCGATGGAGCTGCCTCCGTAAAAAAACTGGTTTCTAAGGCAAAAGAATTAGGAATGACCGCT
>JAKJFV010000157.1:4471-4778 GCA_022704725.1 Spirochaetota bacterium | reverse complement strand
CAATTTCAGTGCTCGTGGTGTCAAGAAGACCCGATGTTCCCTGCCCGTACCTTGCAGAAAAGATTCCCGTTGAAAGTTTTACAGAATCCACCATGTAGGGGCTAAGGATCGACACCATGCCGTCCCAGAAAAATGGTTCGATAAGGTACATACCGTCAAAGGTAACTCCCATTTCCTTGGGGTAGCCGCCCCGGATTGAAGGCTCGGTATTCATGCCCAGTTTAAACCCGACACCCGGCAAGGCAGCGACAGAAGTCATGACATCGGCAATAATGCCGATTTGCGCGGTAGTTTTCATTTCTTCACT
>JAKJFV010000157.1:0-4461 GCA_022704725.1 Spirochaetota bacterium | reverse complement strand
TACGATCGAAACTCCAACTTTTTCTTCTATTTTTCCTTTGCGTTCGCCTTCGACAACAAGCTCCTCCCCTTCGAGGACGGTATCGAGCCCCATGGTGATTACAAGAGGATTTTCTTTTGTATAGGAAAAATCGGATGACTTAATTTCGGCAGCAGTGACTGCATACCCCGGAGTTGCACAGAGGATTGTAAGCGGAAATACAATGTTGTCGGGAAGCGATAGTATTGCATTGCCGTCAGTATCCGTTAGTGTCTTAGCCTGAGGAAGGTTCTGCACAGAAACATTCACTCCCTCAAGCGGGATGTTCAAGTCGCCGTCTTTGACGAGGAGAGGAATTTCGAGGGCTTGCAGACATGAAAAAAAGAGAATAAAAAAAAGTGTAAATATATTTTTTACCATGTTTTCTGTATTCCTTGTCAAATTTAGAATTACATATTTTAAAACTGATAGGCTTCTTTTATTAAAAAACTAACACCAAAAGGCATTATTTTTACATATTTCTTGAGAGTTTATTTGGAAATGAAATCAGAGTAACTCTCACAAAACTCTGTTTACTTGATAAATTATGAAACACATGATTTTTTATGTCAAGATTTTTTACGGGTAATGCCTTTTTAAATTACCCTTCACACGGCTGATAATAGTAATAAATTTGCCTTCTGCTTATATTTTCTGCTATACTTCCAGCACAGATTAACCGGCAAAGGGATTTTTACATGGGAAAAAGGTCTTTATTGAAAGCAGTACAGGAAGCACTGCCCTTACTCATACTAACCGCAGTTTCTACAGTCATTGGCTATTATGGAAGTTTGTTAGCCTTATTTCTCATGCTTATGGTGTATCTTCTTAGAAAGCATATTGAAGGCAATATTGAACTATATGCAAACAAAACGCTGCTCACTGTTTTTTATCTTGTGTATGCAATTCTTATGATGCACACACTTTTAGTAAGTTTTGGAATCTATGACGTAATCCGCCTCGACGCGGAAAACATTAAAGTTCTCGTAAAAGCAGCCGGTGTTCTACTAAGCCTCATTCTATTGAGAATTACTAATATCAGTGTGAAAAATTTTTCATGGACTTTAAGCAAAGGTCAAATTCTAGGCACCCTTATTCTTGCCTCAGCGTTTATTTGTATTACCGTTATATTCGACGGACTCAGATTTTTTAATGACTTTAACGGCGATATAGTAACTTTTTGTCTCTATGTGCTTAAAATCTTAGTTCTGGTTGCTTTCTTTGAAGAGTTTTTATGCAGGGGCATACTGATATCAGCATTGAAGGCTTATAGTCTGAGTGAATGGAAGATAAACCTGATTCAAGCCTTTCTGTTTGGGATTCTTCATTATGCAAGGTATATAGAAAGGGGAATTGGACTTGCCCTTTTGACGACATCGTATCAGATTGTTATAGGATACTTTTTAGGGAAGCTGTATTTTAAAACTAAGACCCTTATTCCAGGAATTATTCTTCACCTGTTGTGGGATATTGTTTAAAACATTTTCACCTTTACTGCATTTTTCCTCATGGTCTGATACAATAATAGTGTGAAAGTCTCTATAAAAATCGGCGACATTGTTGTAATTCTCATCGCAATTGCCGTATGCGTTTTTTCTATACTGAGTCTCAGCACCACGATACAGGGAAATACTATTCTAACCATTGAATCTCCGGAAGGCGTATGGAAGTATCCTCTGGACAAAGACGGGACATATGAGATTCCGGGGGAAAACGGTCTTTCGATTATCGGTATAAAAGAAGGAGATGCTTTTTTTATAGATTCTGCGTGCCCCAACCACACCTGTGTATTAACGCCTCCTATCAGCAAGGGAGGAGAATGGATCGGGTGCCTTCCAAACCGCGTGTTTATAAGGATAGAAGGCGAAGAGAAAACTGAATTTGACGCAATCGGCTACTAAGAAAAACGGCTTAACTAAAAGGATACCATGGCTAAGAAAAAACAAGGATCTACTGTTTATATATGTTCAAACTGCTCATATTCGCAGCCGAGGTGGCTCGGAAGATGCCCTGAATGCGGAGAATGGAATACAATGGAAGAACACACTGACTCCGGTCAGTCTCCTTCTTTTGGTAAAACCGGCTCTGTTCAAAAAGCAAAACCTGTTCCGCTTTCCTCGGTTTCCTTGCAGGAAGGTAAAAGGCTTTTAACCGGCATAGATGAGTTTGACCGCGTACTCGGAGGCGGAGCGGTAAAACGATCGGCGGTGCTGATCGGAGGGGAACCGGGCATTGGTAAATCGACGCTTCTTATTCAGGCCGCCTCTTCCATGAACCGGCAGATAGTTAAAGATGCAAAGGAAATTCCAAGCAAGGGAAGAGTTCTCTATGTTTCGGGTGAAGAATCGGCTTCGCAGATACGCTCACGGGCGCAAAGGCTGAATCTTGATGTTCAGTCTATAGAAATCCTGTGCACGTCGCGGCTTGAAGACATTGAAGATGCTCTGAATGCAGTGAATCCTGTATTTGTCATAATCGATTCTATTCAGACCATTTACAGTTCTGATGCCGGGATGATTCCGGGCACCGTGAACCAGTTAAAGTACTGCTCTCATGAGCTTATTTCCTGGGTAAAAGAGAGGGATTCTGTACTTTTTTTAACCGCTCATATTACAAAGGAAGGCTCGATTGCAGGACCTAAATCGCTTGAACACATGGTCGACACCGTTATTCTTTTTGAGCGTAATGACGACGACATACGCTTTTTACGCGCAAATAAAAACAGGTTCGGATCTGTCGATGAGCTGGGCATTTTTTCGATGAGTGAAAAAGGATTGATCCCCGTGGAAGATCCTTCATCGCTTTTTATTATACGGAGAACGGGAGCCCTCCCCGCAGGCGTTGCAGTGGTTCCTGTTTTTGAAGGAAGCCGCGTGTTTTTAGTAGAGATTCAAGCACTCACTGTTCCGTCAAAGGCCTCATTGAGCCGCGTGTATTCTGATAATGTTGATAACGCCCGGGTGAGCAGGATTGCGGCTGTGCTTGAAAAACGGCTGGGACTGTGCTTTAGCGATCAGGATATTTACATAAATGTTGCAGGCGGCGTAAGGCTCACCGAGAGCGCTATAGACCTTGCCCTTGCGAGCGCCTTGTACTCTGCACGTACTGACATTCCCCTAAACGATAAGACTGCTCTGGTGGGTGAAATAAGCCTTGCAGGAGAAGTGCGGCCGGTGAATAGAATTAAGCAGCGGGCTAAGGCTTCTTCTGCCCTCGGATTTACAAACGTTGTTGCCCCGGAAAAAGAAAGCGGCATAACAGAAGTTAACGACGTAAAAAGCCTTATCCGCATCCTGTTCAAAAAATAGACCATTGTACCCGGATTTTTGTGTTCAATACACATCCTGTATGGTATACTTATGTTTATGAGTTTTTGGTGACAATTTGCAGATACAACAGTAGTCCTCTCCTATTCAACGATTATTTTCCGTATAGTGTTAAGTTTTCTGGCAGGCGCTCTTATAGGGCTGGAGCGGAAAATAAGACAGCAGCCGATCGGCATGAGAACCGTCGTGCTTATATCAGTCTCCTCTACCCTTCTTATGATTCTCTCTCTTGAAATGTCCGCAAAGGGAACCGGAGATCCCGGGCGAATTGCAGCTCAGGTAGTTTCGGGCATCGGCTTTTTGGGCGGCGGCGCCATTTTGCGGCAGGGATTGAACATAAAAGGGCTCACCTCTGCGGCAATTATTTGGGCAAGCGCTGCAATAGGCTTAGCCATAGGAGCCGGCCTTTATATAGTTTCATTTCTTGCACTGGCAGTGTGCATTGCCTCTCTCATTTTTCTAGATAAATTTGAAATGAAGTATTTTCCTGCAGAACGGACAAAGCACCTTGAACTGGTATTTAAAAACAACAGACTCGATTTTAAAGCCCTTCATGCAGTCATAGAATCTCATGGTCTTATCATTTTAAACATGGACACAGGAAAGGTTATGAGCGAAAAGATTCTCCGCATAAGTTTTTCCGTCCGAACCCCCGACATTGTTGATATTCTTGCACTAAGCGAAAATATTCAAAACATCGGGAAGCTGGAAGAAATAAACCTTACAGATTAAGTCTTGGGCTGATAAGTTTTTCCCTTAATGCTTTATTCTGATGCAAGAGCCTCGACAGGATCCAGTTTAGCAGCACGGGCTGCAGGGTTTAAGCCGAAAAACACCCCGACAAAGGCGGAGAATAAAAAGGCGATGAGGCAGGCTGACCATTGAACGGCATAGGCCCAGTCCATCACATAGGTTGCGATAGCGCTTAAAACAAGACCGAAGATGATGCCGAAGACTCCGCCGAAAAGTGAAATAGTCGCAGATTCTACGAGAAACTGCATTCGTATGGCATTTGGAGTCGCGCCGAGCGCCTTTCTAATGCCTATTTCTTTGCGGCGTTCGGTGACAGTCACAATCATAATATTCATGATGCCGATGCCGCCTACAAGCAGCGAAA
>JAKJFV010000156.1 GCA_022704725.1 Spirochaetota bacterium | reverse complement strand
TAATAAAACCCTCTATTCCATCGTTCTTCCACTGCTTTTTAATAAGATGCGCTGCTTTTTCCAGCAGAGGACGATTCCAGACAAACAAAGATAAGCACACAGCAAGAGGTTTTGTTTCCAGTATTTTTCGAGCTATTTCATGCGCTTCCGGTTTTTTTTCCATGGAAAGTACACAAAGAGACGTGCGCAGCTCAAAAGGATTATTTTTTTGAATATTCTGTAATAAAAATCTATTTTTTATTGCAGAGACAACGCAGGCAGCTCCGAGCGGCAGAGCCTGAGGGGAAGTTTCTGCAAAAATTGTACACACTACAGCTGATATCTGCTTCATACAGAACTTTACCACAGTTCTTACAGTCGGTGCAAGCTGGAAAAGATTCCTCAATATCAACAAAATAACAAAGATTGTCACTTTGAAATTATAGCATTATTATATGAAGGGAATTATCACTTTTTACATAATTACACAGAAATTTTGATGATATTGCATACCGCTGTGTTATAGTATTTATTGATATTGAAAAGTTTTACACTCAAATTTTTATTCTCCGCCGCCTTTTCAAAGGAAGTTTTATGCAGTCAAAAAAGTGTTTTATTAAAATTGTTTATACCCTTTTTCTCGGAATTTATTCTATAGGTGCTCTTGAAATAGACATACGTGCTAACCCTGATTTTCTTTTTCATAAGGTCATAACGGAAAAGGAACCTGAGGGAATTGTAAAAACGGCACCGGGTTTTACACTCAACGCCGACGTAAATTTTTTCAATTTTTTATCTGTTGGGCCGCAGTTCAATCTCTACTGGATTTCAAAAAACACCACAAATACAGGATACGATGCTCAATTAATCGATGCAGGTATTGCACTCAGCGGCTTCTATATTCCCCTTTCCCGTCTTCATCTTAGAGCAGGACTCGCAGGGGGCGGCTATACGTATGCAACAAAATTCCTCAACACAGAGACTCAAAAAGAGGAACCGGCAAATTACTATAAATTCTGGTATAAGGCATTTGCAGAAGCCGGATTCCGGCTTTCTCCGTTAATAACCTTAATAGGCGGTGTTTCATTCAACACCCACATAATGGAAAGCGATGTTATTAGACAGTTCACCCCGACAGGAAACAGATTCGGCGCACATCTTTCTGTTCAATTTACCTTCAACACAGAAAAAACAGACGGTATAACCGTTAACCTCGCTCAGGATGAGCCTATATTTCCCTTGTTCGCGCGAATGTATAAAGAAAACAGTTTCGGCACCCTTACCATTCTTAACGGAGAATCTGCAGAAATCCGCAACGTAAGGATCTCATTCAGAGCAGGCGACTATACTGCTTCCGAAATGCTGTGCGGCAAAGCCGATCTTATTAAAAGAAATCAATCCCTTGAAATTCCCTTCTATGCCGACTTCTCGGAAGCTGTTCTAAACTTCTCGGAAGAAGGTCAAATTTTAGGTGAAGTTGTTGTAACATACGAGCTGCTCGGTACAAAAAAAACATCCGTTGAGTCGGTTATTGTTCCATCCTATAACCGCAATGCAATACGATGGACAGATGCAAATGCATTGGCCGCCTTTATATCGCCGAACTCGGCAGAAATACTCGAAATGTCCAAGTACTTTGTAGGTATTGCCCGCGATGAGCTTCGATCCGGCCTTAATAGAAACCAGCAGTTTGCCATGTATCTCTTTGAAGGAACCAGACTTTCCGGCGTAAACTCTATTCCTTCCGCAGAAACACCCTACATGATGTATCATACAGATTCAGAAAAAATTGATGCAATTCAGCACCCGTTCCAAACACTCGCGTTTAAATCGGGCGATTATGACGATGTCGGCTTATTATATGCGGCTCTTCTTGAGTCGGTAGGTATAAGCACCGCATTAATACCTCTAGCCGAAGATTTTATTGTCTTATTTGATCTGGGTATTAGCGAAACACAGGCAGGCGCCTTATTCAGTTCGTTAGATTCGCTTCTTGCCCTTGGCGATACCATGTGGATTCCAATTTCCTCAGCTTACTTTAAAGAAGGTTTTATAAACAGCTGGAGTAAGGGTGTAAATGCTGTAAACATGGCACTTTACAACGAAGAAAACTTTGAATTAATTCTAACGAACGATGCATGGTCGGTGTATCCGCCGTCCGGGCTTTCCGAGGGCAAACAGGTGTCCGATAAGCCCGAGGCGCTTATTGTAAAAAAAGAGGTGGAAAAAGAACTGCTGCGCTACATTTCTTCAGAGTTCGGACCAAAAATTGCAGAACTTGAAGACCGCATACGCACAGAAGGTGAATCCGTCTCTTCCTATAACAGTCTGGGACTTTTATATGTCAGGGCGGGTCTTTATGACCAGGCAATAGCGGTATATACAAAATCTGCAAAGCTTAAATCTACAACGGCGATGGTAAATCTTGGAAACATTGCTGTTCTGCAAAAAGATTTTAAAACTGCGAAAACATGGTTCTCAAATGCGCTTTCAATCGATAGCGAAAATGCTTCTGCAAAAGCAGGACTTGAACGTGTATTAGTCGAATTAGCGGAGTAAGATATGGCAATTTGGAAGACAAGAAAGGGACGATCCTTCTCAAAAATGCAAGGTGTTTTGCGCTGCAGCAAAGCTGTATCAGCAGCATTTTTACTGTGCTCTCTGTCTTTTGCCCCTGCAGAAGTTACAACTCACATAAAGATCACACCGCTTTTTACCATGCCCATTGCAAGTCAGAATTTCTCGCGGGGGCTCGGTGCAAACCTCGCAGTTGAAGTACAGCCGGTAAAACTTCTTTGCCTCACAGCAGAAGGAGAATACATATCGCTTACAAAAAATGCAGGCGGACTTAATCCTGTTCAACTTATCAGTGTAAATGCAGGAGCAGGTATTCGTGTTCCTATTGGCGACAGGCTCGTTTTAGGAGCAGACCTTCTTGCAGGCTTTTACTCTGCATCAGATTCCGGAAGCGAGCCGATTACCGGTATAACAGCAGGCGGCAGAGTTTCTGCTTTTTACAGACTCTCCCCGTCACTTTCTGCAGGAATACAGGGGTCTCCCGTACATTATGCCTATATGCCCCAGCCGCTCATGACATCTGTCGGAGCAGGTCCTTCACTAAGTCTTAATCTTAATCAGGCGTTTAATTCTAAAACAAATATTCGTACCGACATAGTTTCTATAGACCCTGTTTTCCCGGTACTGTATTCCTGGTATAACGATAACAGCTTTGCTCAGGTAGAAATTTTTAACGATGAACAGAATGCCGTAGATAATGTACAGGTATATTTTTATTTGGAACAGTATATGAACCAGCCCAAACTCTGCGGAACTTCGCAAAAACTTGCAAAGGGCGAGTCATTTACGGCAGATCTTACCGCTTTTTTTAATGAGCGGGTGCTTGAACTTAACGAAAAAACTGACACAAAGGCAAAACTCATAATTGAATACACGAGCCTTAGTAAAAAAATGAAAAAAGAGGTTCCGGTTACAATTCCCGTCTATCACCGTAATGCAATGTCATGGAAGGATGACCGGCGTGCGGCTGCCTTTGTTTCATCGAAGGATCCCTCCGCGCTCTGGTTTGCCAAATATATTTCTTCTGTTGTAAAAGATTCGTTTAGAGCAGGCATTAACACCAATTTGCAGTATGCGATTGGCTTGTTTGAGGCGGTAAACACCTTTGGTCTTAACTATGTTATAGATCCTTCAAGCGCCTACGCCGACAACATCGGCGGTGAATCTATAGACTTTCTGCAGTTTCCCTACCAGACCCTAATGTTCCGCGGAGGAGACTGCGATGATATATCAATTTTATTCTGCTCTCTTTTGGAAGCTGTAGGAATTGATACAGCGTTTATAACAATACCCGGTCATATTTATATGGCTTTTTCTACCGGCCTTACAGAAAAAGAGGCGCGCGAAAATTTCGCCGATCCTTCTCTGCTCATAATGCATGAAAATACTGCATGGATACCGCTCGAGATTACGCTTACAAAAGAAGGATTTGACAAGGCATGGAGAATCGGTGCACGCCAGTGGAATACAGCAGCTGCAACTAATCAGGCACAACTGTACCCGATGAAAAATTCATGGGAACTGTACCGCCCCATCAGTGTACCGGGAGCACAGGCGGCTATTACCATGCCCGAGCGTACAGCAATAACAGCATCCTTTTCAAATTCAATGGATGTGTGGGTTGAAAAAGAAATTAGACCGCAGGTTACAGAACTTAATGCCAAACTTGCACAAGGTGAAAATGCAGAAATGCGAAACCGTCTGGGGGTCTTGTATGCTAAACACGGTATGCTTGCCGAAGCAGAAGAACACTTTATGAACGCCTCCAGTAAGCGTTTTATACCATCATACATAAACCTTGCCAATATTTATTTTACAAAACAGGACTATAAGCAGGCTCTCGAATGGTATGCCCGCGTATTAACACAGGAGCCGGTCAATACAGCAGCATTGCTCGGTACAGCCCGTTCCCTTTATGAAATGGACGATTTTTCAAATTCCGACATATTTTATTCAGCTGTTACTAAATATGACCCGCAGCTTGCACAAAAGTATGCGTATTTAGGATCCTTTACAGAAACAAAGGGACGAAGCTTCTCACTTGCAGACAGATTAACCTATACACTGTGGATTACCGAAGGTAATTATATTATTGATGCAAAAAAAGCCGTCTCAGACGCAGACTATAAGACCATAGCTGCATCCTTAGGTCCTTCCACAACAGGACTCTCAGCAGAATTATCTATTGCTCAAAAAACCGACGGAAAAATAACACTTGCCTC
>JAKJFV010000155.1 GCA_022704725.1 Spirochaetota bacterium | reverse complement strand
GTTGTTCATAATGGTATTATAGAAAATTATGCAAAACTTAAAGAGTGGCTCCAGTCGCACGGCGTTGTCTTTAAAAGCGAGACCGATACCGAAGTTATAGCACACCTTTTAAATTATTATTATAAGGGCGACATTTTTCAAGCAGTACAGGATACACTTCACCGTCTCGAAGGTTCATACGCTCTCGGTGTACTTTGTAAAGACTTTCCGGACAGAATCATTGCTGTTCGTAAGGACAGCCCTCTTGTTGTCGGGCTTGGACAGTCAGAGAATTTTATAGCATCAGATGTGCCGGCTCTTCTTGAACATACGAGAGAAGTTTACTTTATTGAAGACCGCGAGATCGCAGTATTATACCGCGACCATGTAGACCTTTTTACCGAACTTGGAGAAAGAATTATTCGAAGCCCCTTCCATGTGGACTGGGATGTTGAATCGGCAGAAAAGGGCGGATATGAGCATTTTATGCTTAAAGAAATTCATGAGCAGCCCAAGGCTCTTACCGATACAATGAGACCCCGCCTCATAGAAAAAGACGGAAAATATGATATTAACTTTGATGAAATAAAACTTGATTCTTCATGGGCGAATGCAGAGAGGGTTGTAATATCTGCCTGCGGAACAGCCTATCATGCAAGTGTCGTTGGAAAATATGCATTTGAACACTTTGCGCGCATTCCAGTCGAAGCAGATGTTGCATCAGAGTTCCGCTACCGTAATCCTGTATTCAAGAAAAATGATATTTTTATTGTAGTAAGCCAGTCCGGAGAAACGGCCGATACCTTAGCTGCTGTTCGTCTTGCAAAAAGTCACGGAGCTAAAATTCTTGCAATTACAAATGCTGTAGGATCAACGCTTTCCCGTGAGGCCGATGCGGTACTCTATACCTGGGCAGGACCGGAAATTGCGGTTGCTTCGACTAAAGCTTTTACAACACAGCTTATGTGCCTGTATCTTTTGGCTTTAAAAATGGCTCAACTTAGAAAGAGTATTAGTGAGCAGGAAATTCAGCGAATATTAAAAGAACTAACGCTTATACCGCAAAAGGCAGCTGAAATTGTAAAAGAAAAAGAAGTTATTCAAAAATTTGCGTCCCGTCAGTTTAATAAAACTAAGGTCTTTTTTATGGGAAGACTCTTTGATTTTGCAGTGAGCTTGGAAAGCGCTCTTAAATTAAAAGAAATAAGCTACACGCACTCGGAAGCCTTTGCTTCAGGTGAATTAAAACACGGCCCCATTGCACTCGTAGATCAAAGCACTCTCGTAGTCTGTCTTGCAACTCAAAAGGCCCTCTACGATAAAAATGCATCAAATATAAAAGAAGTTGCTTCCCGGGGTGCCACATCTCTTGTCATAACGCAGGATAAAACGGGGTACTTCAAAGGGACTGCGGATGAAATCTTCATTATTCCTGAAACCGATGATGCCCTAACTCCTATTCTTTCTGTTATTCCAGCCCAGCTTTTTGCATATTATTGTGCTGTTCAGAGAGGAAATGATCCCGATAAGCCGAGAAACTTGGCTAAGAGCGTTACGGTAGAATAAGTGAGGATGAAATCCTCACTTATTCTACCGTTGCGAGAAATTACGCCGCAGCGTAATTTCTCGACGGAATGATTAATTTACTGAGAATCTGCTATTCTACCGTTAAGAGAATTACGGATAAACCGTAATTCTCTGGAACTAAATCTTTAATTGAGAAGTTCATCCTCACTTATTCTACCTTTTCAATGTGATTACCCCGCGGGCTTAGTGATAGTAGCGTGCCGTGATTGCTTCGGTGAGTAATTCTGCACGTTTTAAAGTCTGCAGTAAGAGCGGTACAAAAAGCGGGATGAAAGATCTTATGGTTTTAAACAGGCCTTTTCGTTTTTTTATTCCTTGCCTAATAATCTGTGTTTTTACGATGTTGGATGTCTCATCAAGTAAGAGCGGAATAAACCGTAATACCAGAAGAATGAGCAGACAAAGGTGGCGCGCAGGAAAGCCGAGTAAGGCAGCGGGTTTTAATACTGAGGCAATGCCTTCTACAATATCGCTTTCTTCGGTACTGTAAAAATATACCGAAAAAGTAATAACAGCTGCTAAAAAGTGGAGAACCGTTCGTATAAAGAGCTGTATCTTTGCTTCCGTGATTGAAATAAAGGCCCATTCCCAAAAAACTTTGTCTGTTCCGGCTGTACCAAAAAAGAGCATTTGAAAAACAAAAAATATTCCAAGCCAAGGCAATACTGCTGCAATGCGTTTTATCATTTTTAAAAGCGGATACCGTGCCGTTAAGCTGTACACCAGACACAGCCCAGTAATAATGGATAATAGAAAAATGTCCTGTACAGCAATGCTTATTGTGAATAAAGAAAAAAAAGCAAAAAATTTGATTCCGGGATGAGCAGCATGAAGAATGGTTTTTTTATCGGCATAGTCCCCTTGTATACCTGAGCGTATTTTCGAAAGTATGGATGCCTGCGGAACAGAGTGTGACGCTAAACCGTCATTAGAAGAAGAAATAAAGGGATCACTGTCATAGCTTATCCTGCCGTTATGAAGAACAATGGTTCTGTCTGCAGCATGAGTTTCTTCTTTCCGGTGAGTGGAAAAAATAACCGTCTTTCCCGCATCTGCAAGTGACTGGAGGGATGAAAGAATATGCAGTCTGCTCTTCGGGTCCAGACCGGCTGTCGGCTCATCAAAAAGCATAATGTCTTCATCAAGTGCAATAATGCCTGCAAGAGCAAGTTTCCGTTTTTCTCCGCCTGATAATGAAAAAGTTTTGTCATATTCAAGCCCGGCCGTATTCATCGCCGTTTTAACTCTTTCGAGAAGAGCTTTGCCCTGTAAACCCTTATTGCGGGGACCAAAGGCTGCGTCGTCAACGGCAAATTCTTCAAATAATGCCCCCTCACTGTCCTGAAGGGCAAGACTCGGCGTACTTAATGAGGCAGCCGTACCTGCTGAGGGCTCTAAAAGACCTGCAATAAGCTCAAAAATCGTGGATTTACCCGACCCGGATTCTCCCATTACTGCCGTAATTGTTCCCTGCTCAAAAGATAGAGAAAAATTTTCCAAAAAGTTATCTTTATACCCGAAATATACAGAATCGAGCCTTACGGCAGCTCGTTTTTTGTCTCTTGATGTATTTTTTCTTTCTGTAATGTTTTCTGTACCGAAAATATCCTGCTTAAAATGTTCATGTGCAGTGAATTCATCCTTGCTTCCTGAAAAAACAAGAGACCCCTCGTTCATAATAAAAATTCTGTCTGCCCGGAGTGCTTCATCAAGATCATGGGTAACGCTTAAAATTGTTTTGCCCTCTGCATGTAAACGGTCAATATAATCAAGAATTTCAAGCCTGCATTCAGGATCTATCATTGAAACAGATTCATCAAGGATTAGTACATCGGGATTAAGCGCTAAGATACCCGATAATGCAAGTTTTTGAGTCTGCCCGAGTGAAAGGGACAGCGTGTTTTCGTTTTCCTTATGTTCAAGGGATGTTGCAAGAAGCTCCTTTTTTGCTTTTTGTTCAGCATCCTTTTTGGCAAAACCAAGATTTTCAGGACCGAACTGAACATCCTTTATTACTTTTCCGGCAATTATCTGATGTTTAGGTGACTGAAAAACAATTCCTCCGGGGACAGAGCTTTGCGGTTCAATGTTTTTCTTTCTCACCCTGCGGACCGGCTCAAAAAAAGTACCCGCAGAATTTTGAATGCTGCCCTCTTGAATATCTAAGATGCCGGCAGCTATACGGGCAAGCGTGCTTTTACCTGATCCATTAGGGCCGAGAATTGCCGTATAGGAACCTTTTTCCAGAGAAAAAGAAACATTATTCACTGCCTTTTTTTCTGCATGAGGGTACATATAACTGATATGTGAGACTTCCAGTATGTTCATTGCTGTAATTAGTTGAACAAACCCGCTTTTGATCTCCATGCAGACGGATTACCCGGTCCTACCCATTGATTAAGAGGAAACGAGTTTTCAAGGCTTTTGCTTATAAACTTTTTAGCAAGAATTACAGCTTCTTTTGCGCTTAAGCCGCGGGCAAGACCGGAGGCAATTGCGGCTGCTGTTGTACAGCCTGCGCCGTGAGTCCAGGATGTAGAAAGGAGGGGAGATGTAAGGTGCATTACAGCCGAACCGTCAAAGAAAACATCTATTGCTTCGCCCCGTTTTTTACATTCGTCAAGTTTTGCTCAACCTTTGCAAGCGGCAGCAGTTTATTTTTTACCGCGGCATTCAGTTCAGGGTGGAGAGCCTCTCCGGCTCCCTTGCAAACCATAACCGGATCAAGGACATAATTGTGTATTTTATAATCTCTAATGTATTGAGCAGAAAGTTCTACCGCATAATTAGTACCAAGCATGCCTGTTTTAAGGGCGCTTAACCCGACACCCTTGAATATAGTTTTCAATTGTTCTTCAAGAACATTTTCGGCAATTGGAAATACTCCGTGACTCCAGTTGTTATCCGGATCCATCGTCGCTATTAATGTAACAGCAGTCATGCCGTATAGTCCGTATTCTGCAAATGTTTTTAAGTCGGCCTCAAGACCTGCACCGCCTGATGCATCCGAGCCGGCAATTGTTGCTATTTTTATCATAATATCCCCCAGTACAGTGAACTATAGCAGTTTTATGAGGTTTTTGCTATATTATAGAGGGTAGTAAGCTATTCAAAAAACTCATGAAAATATTAGAATTGTCGAAGACCTGGTTAACAAGTTTATTATTTAATAACTGCAAATACTGATAAAAAGCCCCTGTAATGAAGCTCATACAGGGGCT
>JAKJFV010000154.1:4535-4795 GCA_022704725.1 Spirochaetota bacterium | reverse complement strand
ATTGGTAAGGAGATGCGTATGAATACGGTAATAATGGCAGAGTTCGGGAAGAATACTGTTTTCTGTATTGACAGTAATAACAAAGGATTAACACGTGTTGCATCTTCTGTTTCACGAGACTTTCAAAATATTACAGGATCTCCTCATTATGAAATGAGAGTTGTATCGGCAGAGAGTCCGGATAGCGGATCGTGTGCCAACGCACAGACAATTATTACTGCTGGAATTATTGGTTCAGGCGGATATATTGATGACATAAT
>JAKJFV010000154.1:0-4525 GCA_022704725.1 Spirochaetota bacterium | reverse complement strand
TAAGCAGAAAGAAATTGATGTTGATTCGATTAAAAATAAAAGAGAATGCTACAAGATTTTCTTGAAGGATTACGATGGAAAATCATTAATTATTATTGCCGGCTCGGATTTGCTGGGGGCAGAGTATGGACTTCTAAAACTTTCATCTATCTCAGGAGTAACACCGTGGCATTACTGGGCGGATGTAAAGCCCAAGAAATCTAAGCAAATAAAAATTTCAAAAAAAGAATTGGAAATTGAAAGTTCTGAACCTTCAATTAAGCTAAGAGGTTTTTTCTTAAACGATGAATTCCCTTCTCTGGGAAACTGGGTGCTTAATACCTTCGGCGGGTTTAATGAAAAATTTTATGAAAAGGTATTTGATTTACTGCTGCGGTTGAGAGGAAACTTCATGTGGCCGGCGATGTGGACAGGTGTTTTTTCGGAGGACGGATATGCTTTTCCTCATGCTTCTGCTGAACTTGCAACGGAGCTCGGTATAACTATGGGCACTTCGCATCACGAACCCCTGTTTAGATCGGGTGAGGAATTTTTACACTTAAAAACAGATTCTAATGATAAGGGCTACGGAAAGGATTGGAATTACTTTACCAATCCCAGAGGCTTATACGAGTTTTGGACGGATTCAGTTAAACGCAATAAAAACTATACATCTCTCATTACTATTGGTATGAGGGGAGAGCGTGACAGTATGGTTTTAGGCGAGCATTCAACATTATCTGACAATATAAAACTTCTTAAAGATACAATATTTGACCAGAAAAAAATATTAAAAGATAACGGATTAGCTAAGGCTCAAAAAGTACTGGCTTTGTATAAGGAAGTCGAAGACTATTATTACGGTGACGATAAAAATGAGGGATTACAAAATTGGAATGAACTTGATGATGTAATGCTTCTTTTGTCTGATGATAATTACGGTAATACCCGGACACTGCCTGCTGCAAAAACAAGAAAAAGAAAAGCAGGTTACGGGTTGTACTATCATTTTGATTATCATGGCGGCCCCATTTCGTATGAGTGGGTTAATTCGACTCCTATTGTTAAGGCTTGGGAACAGCTGACAAAGGCATATGAATATGGTGTGAAAGATTTGTGGGTGGTAAATGTCGGGGATTTGAGACCGGTTGAGTTTCCATTGTCATATTTTATGGATCTTGCCTTTGATTACGATACGCTGAAAGATGTTAACAAAATTAAAACCTATACAGAATCCTGGGCTAAGTTAATTTTCTCTGCACATTGTGATGAGCACACTTGTTGTGAGATAGCAGAGATTTTACATGAATACTCAAGTATGAACGGTGATATAAGACCGGAAGCTTTGCAGGAAGGAACCTTTAGTTTTATTGAAGAAAACGAAGCACAAAAGGAGCTTATACGTGCCGATAAAATTATTCTTATGACCGAAAGGGTTAGTAAAAAGATTCCTCCGGAGGCTAAAGATAGTTTTTTTGGTTTAGTGCGCTTCCCATCACTTGCATCTGCAAATTTGCGTAAGATGGTTATATCAGCTGGGTTACAGAAATTTTATGCAAAAAGAAAGGTAAACTATGCCGGTGAACTTGCCAAAATAGTAGAACAGTGTATTGAAACTGATACAATGCTTCATCAGATTTATAATGAGCAGATGGCAGATGGAAAGTGGAAATACATGATGTCATCAAAACATGTATCATTTAAAAAATGGAATGATGAGGGATCTGATTACCCTAAAGGTAAAAAAATTACACTTCCTCAAAAACCTTCTTTAGTATTAAGTGTACAGGGAAGTGATAAACTATATTCAACCGGATCCTGTGTTTTGCCTCTTTTTACCAATACTGAAAATTCTTCATATGTTGTTACCGTAATGAACGGCGGCCTTGAAGAGCTGAATTTTGGAATAGTAATTTCTGATCAGTGGATTAAAATCGAAAAGAAACAGCTTGGTAAAGATACCTTTGAAATAAGAGTACTCATAAACTGGAAAAAACTTAAAAAAGACAGCAGCGGAACTATTGTTTTTATTTCAGAGAGCCAAAAAGTTACGGTGCACGTTAATGCACGGGTTTTTGATTGTTCAGGAATCCTAAAAGGAACCTTTGTTGAAACAACCGAAAAAGTTTCTATGCTTGCTTCTTCTTATTTTTCCAAGCAGGGGAAAAACGGAGTTGACTGGGTCGTGATAGATAATTACGGCAAGGCTGCTTTTGAAGACAGGGGAAACCATGCGTCAATTAAATGCCTTCCCAGCGGTATGAGTTTTCCTTCCGGTAAAGATTCTCCCTGTGTTGAATACCGCTTTTATGTTAACAATCCTGGAAAGTATACAATAACATCTGTACTTGCACCGGTAAATAATCATGAAAAAAATAAGGGACTTGATTTTGGGCTCTGCCTTAATGACGGTAAGATTGCAGTGATTAATTCGCTGCCGCCTCACTATGCCGCAGGCGATCACAATGATGTAAACTGGTGTAATGCGGTTCTTGAAAACTGCAGAAGGATTAATCATGAGGTAAACCTTGAGAAGGGACTGAACTCTCTAAAATTCTATTTAATAGATGCAGATATTGTGCTGCAAAAAATTGAGATTGCGAAGAAACCTTCTAAGGCTTTTTACGGGCGTCCGGAGACTTGCATAATTACTTAGTAAATTAAAGGCGCTGTTAAACAATAAAAGGTTTAACAGCGCCTTTATTTTTTTTGTAAACTGACCGCCAACTGCATGATCAGCTTTTAGGAATAAACTTGAATTGCTTAAAATCGAAGGCTGAACCCGGCAGGAAGATAAATGTAATTGAAACCCTCCCGGTAATTTCCGGAAGGGAGAAGTACTGTTCTGTAAAATTATTAGACTGTAAGAATTCTGCCATATAAAGAATCTCTCTGCCGTCATCATGCGTGAAACGCATTTGAATGCTGTTTTTCTCGAGTTTTGTTCTGCCGCAGATTTCTATTTGGGCAGGATTTTGGTTTGTGAAATCAAAGTCTTTAAAAGTTATACTTACGTTATTTCCAATATTTGTTATTGCTTCATTTCCTATATTGAATGCGTCTCCGTTAATAGTATCCAAGTCCAGTGCAGATATTGGGATAAATTCTTTATCAATTTTTTTAAAGGTAAAACCTTTTATATGGGCTTTACGGTTAAACACAAAAGAAAGCGTTTTAATACCCCTTAATCGTACCGGCAGTGTATAGGTTTCACTTTGATAGGTATTCCAAATTGATTTTTTATGGTAGCAAAGCTTCGCAATGAAAACAGAACCCTCTTTATCAATATTACCGTCCCAAACTTCAAACTCAAACGGATCACTGTCAAGACAAAAAATGTCCATTGTCATTTCATTGCTTCCATAGGAGCCGAAATCAATCCTTTCAAAACCGGTACTGCTCGTACCGTCTCTGGAACTGGCAAATCCTCTTTCATTGCCTGTTCCAATGTCTCCTGTGGAAAGGGTATAAAGGCCTCCTGTAATATAGGAGTAAGGATCTAAAGATGCTTTTCCAAAACCTTCCGCTCTGAATTCCTTCATGCTGATAAGGGCTAATTCTTTTTTCCCGTTTCTGCATCCGCACCTCAATCTGAATGAGCCGTCACCTGCCGCCTTAATTATTACCCCTTTTTGAGTTTTTTCAAGCGATGCATTGACCGTGGTAATTCCTGCATCATTGGCGCATCGCCACTCAAGTTCGTTGTATGCGGCATCCTTAGGGTACAGTACTGCTTCAACTTCAATTTCGGTATTACTCAGTGTCAGAGTGTTTTCTTTAGATAAGAGTTCAATTTTTCTTACCGGCTTGTCGGTGAAAAACGGAATGAGAGAATTTTTTTCGTTACAGGAAATTCCCTGTATATATTCTGTTTTTTTTGATTCAAGTTTCAACGTTTCTACAGGCAATCCCTCGCTTTCGACAGTAAGGGTTATTTTTCCGGGCATTTTTGTGGAGGCAATGACTGCAAGTAGTTTACCGCTGAACAGCCTCATAGTATTGCCCTTATAGCTGTCAAAGTTAGTGCTGTCACCGTTATCTAGTCCGATGAGTCTTCCTTCACCTTCCACACTGATAAACATTCTGTTAACGGCATTTTCTACCGGGTTTCCGTCTTTATCTTCAACTGATATTTCTACAAAGCAAAGGTCTCTGCCGTCTGCATAAAGTACTTGCGTGTCAGTTTTAAGGGTAATTGAGGCAGGATCAGAAAATGATGAGCGGGACGTTTTTGCAATAAGATTTCCATTTTCATCATATGCAGATGCAGTGAGGATTCCTTTTTCATAAGGGATTGATACATCAAGGGTTAGGCTGGTATCTTTTGCATGGTCGAAATGTTTTTTTCCAAGACTTTTACCGTTTAAAAATAATTCAACAAGCGGTGCGTTTGTACATACACGTATATCAATAATTTGTCCGGGAGAAAAATCCCAATACGGAAAAATATGAACAAAGGGATCTTTTTTATAATCTGTCCATGCGGATTTGAATATGTAGAAAGAGTCTTTCGGGAAACCGGCGGTATCAATTTGTCCAAAAAAAG
>JAKJFV010000153.1 GCA_022704725.1 Spirochaetota bacterium | reverse complement strand
CTCAAAACAGCGCTGCTTTCTGGTCTCATTTTGCATACCTCAACCCTAAGTTGAAAAAAGCCTTTGCACTCTCCATTGCATTTGTAATTCCCTTATTAATCGGTTTAACAAGGATTTATCTTGGTGTTCATTATCCGACTGATGTTCTTATGGGCTGGGGCATAGGTTTTGCAGTTTCTATATACGCAATTCTTTTTGCACCGCTTGTAACACCCTTATTAAACCGCCTTCCAAAAATTATCAAAATTCTCACAGCTGCCTTACTGGTAGTTCTCTTTAATATTCTTTCCCCGGAAGATACATCCATGCAGGCTGCCCTTTTCGGGCTCTGTCTCGGCTTCATTCTTTTATGTGAAGATAAGGGATTTAACGCAAAAAGCGGAACTGCTGTACAAAAAATTATA
This sequence comes from Spirochaetota bacterium, assembly GCA_022704725.1. Classification (GTDB taxonomy): domain Bacteria; phylum Spirochaetota; class Spirochaetia; order Treponematales; family Treponemataceae; genus JAAZLA01. The sequence continues at coordinate 4,531 of JAKJFV010000153.1, read as the reverse complement.
CGCGCAATTCTAGGAATTGCCGTTGTTGCAGCCTTATACTACGGCTTAAAGGCAGTTTTTCCGGGTGAAGACAGTGCACAGTATCAGGCATTCAGATTTATACGGTATGGCCTTGTAGGCTTTTTTACAAGCTTCGTTATGCCCAAATTTTTTATTTTGATTAAAACGGCTGAGCCGCTTCAGGAATAAGGGTAGTATCATGAATAACAATAATTATCTTCCCGAAGAGCCGATTGCAGCTATTGCAACAGCTTTAGCACCAAGCGCACTTGCAGTAATAAGAACTTCCGGGACCAAATGTATAGAACTCATTGCACAAATTTTTTCCCGTTCCAATGCTCTTCTGCAGGCAGAAGGTAATACAACACTTTACGGCTGGATAACGGATGGGGATGAGAAAATTGATGAAGTTATAATTGCTGTTTATAAGGCGCCAAAAAGTTTTACCGGTGAAAACATGGTGGAAATTTTTTGCCACGGAGGAACGTCTCCTGTACTTTCTGTCTTTAACCTTCTTCTCCGCTCAGGTTTCAGGCAGGCTGAGCGAGGAGAGTTCAGTTTCCGCTCCTTTTTAAATGGTAAAACCGATCTGACAAAAGCCGAAGCAGTAAAAGAAATTATAGAATCCAAAACCAGCGAAGGCAGAAGCCGGGCGGCAGGAAGGCTTTCGGGGAATCTGGAAGAACTTCTTACCTCTGTAAAACATAGTCTAATTCATACGCTGGGAACTATTGAAGTAGAGATCGAATACCCGGAAGATGAGGAAACAATATCCGATGCATTTGATACTACAGAACTAAAAAAGACCATAGAGCAGTTAAAAAAGCTTTCTTCATCATGGAAATGTGAAAAATTGTACCAGGAAGGTGCACGCATAATTTTGTCGGGCAAAACGAATGCCGGTAAATCCAGTTTGTTTAATGCGCTCTTAAAAGAAGAAAGAGCCATTGTTTCCGATGTTCACGGCACAACACGCGACTGGATAGAAAGCTGGGTTTCTTTTGACGGTATTCCGGCCCGTCTTTTTGATACTGCAGGCTTGCGTGAAACACAGGACCTTGTAGAAAAACGCGGCGTAGAAATGACCTACGACCTGAGTAAGGATGCAGATATTGTTTTATATCTTCTAGACTCTCGAAACCCTATATCAGATGAAGATATTTCCTTCTTAGAAACCCTCATTTCTCATACCTCCACTCCTGTTCCGGCAATTGTTGTCTTTACAAAAAGCGATCTTTTGCAGGCTGATATCTCTAAAGCAAAAACCCTCTTTTCATCGTGCACTATTGCAAACTTTGTATCAGTGTGTTCAAAGAATGGAGACGGCATTCATGAGTTGGGAAACGCTGTTAAAACCCTGCTTATTCAAGGAAATTCAACAGAACGGGATCAGGCGGGTCTTGGTTCAGAACGGCAGAAAAAGGCAGTTGATGAAGCGGTTCTTTGCCTGGAACATGCGCTTTTCGTTTATGAAAAAGACTACACCCTTGATGCAGTTGTACAGGACATAGAAGATGCTCTAGATGCTTTAAGTGCCATAACCGGAGAAGTGACTCCGGAAGATGTTCTAGGCTCAATTTTTGCCAATTTCTGCGTAGGCAAGTAATAACCCATTTGACAGTATATGCCCTGCACTGATATATTTATTAAATGAAGCTGTTTAACGGAATTAGCGCCGCTCCCGGGATCGGAATTGGAAAGATATTTACAGTATCGAGCATAAAAAATGCCCAAATTCCTAAAATTTTAATTCAGGAAGCAGAAAGAAATTCAGGATGGCTTCGCTTTGAGTCTTCTTTACAATTAACAAAGGAATATTTTTCCTCCCTTTTAAATACTTCAAATAAAGAACAGCAGAGTGTTGTTCAAACCTACCTGCTCATGCTCGAAGATACCGAATTTATAGGGCAGATAAAGCATGAATATGAAACAAATTCATTCAATATTGAGTTTATAATTGATAAAAAAGTGCATGAAAGTGCAGACCAGCTTAAAGCTATAGGAGATACCTATTTAGCAGAACGTGCTGCAGATATTCTCGATGTTTACGGCCGCGTTGTGCATACTATGCTCGGCTACAAATCTGCAGATCTCGGATCTGTCCCCGAAGGGTCAATTGTCGCCGCTCACAGCCTTCAGCCGTCACAGGCAATGATGCTTTTTCAAAAAGGAATTGACGGACTTCTCTTATGCGAAGGCGGAGTTTCAAGCCACATGGCAATTCTTGCCCGTACCTATGGTGTACCTGCTGTTTTCGGTATAGACAAAATTGAAGCCTCTTTACCTCATGAAGCAGAAGTAATTATCGATGCAAACAAGGCTCTGGTCATATTAGATCCTGATCTGGAGACAAAAAAGCAATATACTCAACACAAAACAGAGACAGAACAAAGATTGAGCAAGCTTGCAGCCTTTATTACTAAAAAGGCTGTCACAAAAGACGGAACAGTCATTCAGATTTTTGCCAATATAGGGTCTGTAGAAGAAGCAGAAATAGCAGAAAAAGAAGGTGCGGACGGTATAGGATTATTTAGAACAGAGTTTTTGTTCATGAGCGCTGCAGAACAAGGGCTGCTCATTGATGAAGAAACTCAATACAAGGCATATTCATCAGTACTGGAAATAATGAAGGGCAAACCTGTTACTATCCGCACACTTGATGCAGGGGGCGACAAAGTTATACCACTCGCAGGAATGCCCGGACGAAGCGAGAAAAACCCGCTTCTAGGAAACAGAGCAATCCGCTTTTGCCTGACACACCCCGACATTTTTAAAACCCAGCTTCGTGCGCTTTACCGTTCAAGTGTTCATGGAAAACTAAAAATTATGCTGCCTCTTCTAACTGATATTGAGCAGATTAAGAAAACAAAGAAACTTATTCACGAAGTTCATGCAGAGCTTGAAGCAGAGAATAAACCGTTCAACAAAACAACACCCTTAGGAATAATGATAGAAACACCTGCAGCCGCTATTACTGCAGACCTTTTTGCCGCTCAGTGCGACTTTTTCTCTATAGGAACAAACGACCTTACACAGTATACTATCAGCGTAGATCGTGATAATATTGAGACCGCTCCTCTTTTTTCAGAAATGCATCCCGCTGTTCTTAGAATGATCCGCTACACCATTGCAAGTGCGCATCAGGCAGGAATTCCGGTTTCAGTCTGCGGCGAGATGGCCTCCCGGACAGAAAGTCTCGAAGTACTTATAGGTTTGGGAGTAAGAAATATAAGTATGTCGCCAAAAAAAATATCGGAAATCAAGGCTTTTCTTTCTCAAAAGGTGCTTTCGGAGATGAAAGAAATAGCAGATACAATACAGTAATATCAGGAATACACATGAACACAGAAAACACGGAACAAAACCCGCTGGACGCAGAATTAGAAATAGATGCCGCGAAAAAATTCAGCACTGACAAGCACTACCGCAACCTTCCCTTAGTTGTTATTGCAGGAAGACCGAATGTTGGAAAATCTACCCTTTTTAACAGATTTCTTCATAGAAGACGGGCAATAACCGATCCCACACCAGGAGTAACAAGGGATCCCATTGAAGAGAAAGCGTTCATTTTAGACCATCCGGTACGCCTCATGGATACCGGAGGTTTTAAGCTGGACAGAGATATTGGAACAATGGAAGCAGTTATGGATGAACTCGTTGTTTCTAAAACTATTGAAATGCTGAAAAAAGCAGATCTCATTGTACTCTTACTCGAAGCGGGAAACATCACCGGGGAAGATGAAGAATTCATTGCTCTTCTTAGACCCTATTGGGATAAAGTTGTCGGAGCTGTTAATAAAACTGAGGGCGGAAGAAACGAGCAGGAAGCATGGAATTTTATGCAGTTCGGTTTTAAACATCTTCACCTTATTTCTGCAGAACATGGAGACGGCATTACCGAATTTGCAGAATCAATTGTAAAAAACATCGATTTTTCTAAGGTTGAAGAAGGCGAAGAAGAAAAGGTTATTAAAATATCAATTATGGGAAAACCGAATACCGGTAAATCTACTCTTTCCAACAGATTAACTCATTCAAACTCTTCAATCGTCAGCGATTATGCAGGAACAACACGCGATGTTGTTGAAGGTTATTTTGACTATAATGATCATCATTTTCAGGTTCTGGATACTGCAGGTATTAGGCGTAAAGCAAGAGTAAAAGAAGATATTGAGTATTATTCTGTTAACCGGGCTATAAAAACACTCGACAGAACTGATCTTTGCTTTTACATGATTGATGCACAGGAAGGCCTTACTGAACAGGATAAGAAAGTTATCGGTCTCGCCCATGAACGCGGACGCGGAATAATTTTCATTCTAAACAAATGGGATACTCAGGATCAGGAAAGAAAAACTATTAAGAAGGCAGAAGAAAATATACGCATCATGTTCGCTCATATGAGCTACGCCCCGATTATTTGTATTTCAGCACTTGAGGGAAAGGGCATTAAACTTCTTTTAAATACAGCCCTGGAACTTTACGAGCAGCTGACGCGAAAAATAGAAACAGGTCCCTTGAATGTTGCGCT
>JAKJFV010000152.1 GCA_022704725.1 Spirochaetota bacterium | reverse complement strand
GGCTGTATGAAACAAAGACCCGCACCAGTCACTGTTGTTTCCGGTATTCGAAACGGCTCCAATTCCGGAAAGAGTATGCTTAACCTGCGATTTTTCCTGTTTTATTTTTGTATCAAAATCCAAAATTTCTTTCCACATTGGAGCTAAATAGACAAGATGATTCCCCTGCCCTAAATATTCCTGTGCAATTTGAAATTCCATGAATATATTTGCTTTTTCCATACCGCCGAACATAGGATGAACAGGTTCTCTAGGCTGAAAATCAATAGGCCCGTTCTTGACCTGAATAGTAACATTGGGTAAAAATTTTCCATCCAGAGGTTTAAAATCTGCATATGCTTTTTTTGCTCTGTCCGTTTCACCATGCCCGTACACAAAAGCGCGCCAGATAAGAATTCCGCCGTATCTTGCAAGAATACCGGCAATCATGTTAGCACCATCTGCATGACTTCTTCCGTATGCATAAGGACCCGGCTGACCTTCAGAATCGGCCTTAATTAAAAAACCGCCGAAATCCGGAACAGAAGCATATATTTCTGCTATTTTTTCTTCCCACCATTCAATAACTGATTGATCCAATGGATCCGCAGTCTTTAGCCCCCCCAGCGATACAGGGGAGCCAAAGTTCACCGAGACATAGGTTTTTATTCCCCAGCTACGGAAAACCGATGCTAAAGAGGCAATTTTTGAAATATAATCTGTAGAAAGTATTTTAGGCTGTGTATTTACGTTATTGAGTACAGATCCGTTAATGCCTACTGAGCACAACATCCGCGCATAATCTGTATAGCGGGAATCGATGACAAAGGGGAGCTCATCCCACTTCCATAAAGATTCACCTGCGTACCCGCGTTCAATGGACCCGTCTAAATTATCCCAATGGTTAAGAATTCTATGCGGCAGTGCGGGTTTTTCACTTATAGAAAGATTTTCTAAGCCTTCATTCATTTGGATCATTCGCAGTATTTTAAAGGCAGCATACAAAAGCCCTGTATATGTTTTTGAAAAAGCACAGATCCTTGAAGCATCAGAGACTATGGAAAAGCCTTCGTCTCCTGTTTCCTTATCTATATATGAGAAATGAGCCGGTACAGATTCCGAAAAGATTGTAAAAACACCGGCATCATCGGGAATTAAAGTCCCTCTGCCGCAGACAGTAACAGAGGTGCTTATTCCAGCAGACTTAAAACATGAAGATATTTCTCTTTGTATGTTAGTACATGTATCAGTTGCAGATGAATTATTTGAATCCTTACCCGGAGGACAGCCCTCTTGTCTACCATCCGGGCAGCCGTCCGGGGCAATAATGTAACAGGACGAAAAGAACGCTGCATATTTTTGAGCATTTTTATTAGTTACCGATGAATATGAAAGCCAGGCATCGTAACCGTCTGAACGAACCATGAAGTCTCCTTTTTCACTTTACAGAATAGACACTATCTCATCCCGTGATGAAAATACGACACCCACTTTTTCCATCGGCAGTCTGCCGTTCGGGAAATCATCTTCAATATAGATTTTTAGATTTTCATCACGGATTAATAATGGAGGTTTATTATTTTCAAGCATCTTTATTACATCTTCAGGAAGAGCATCGATTAAAGCGGATCTGCATAATTCATCATCGTTTGTTTTTTTTATTTTTGTCCAGGGAAAGGCAATGATTTCCGGTTCATTAAGCCACCCGGAGAATCCGGTAAATACCTTACCCCTTTCTTCCCATTCTCTGGCTATGCGCACAACAGCTTCATTCAGCCGGCTACCGTTTTTTGGACAATCATCAAAACTCACCATTGCCAGGGGATACTCGCCTGCTAAAAAACGCTCATAACAAAGAGCAGTAATTTTACCTAATTCAGTATGAGCTTTATCCGGTTCATTCCCGCAGTCCTTCTCATAGCAGGAAATTAATTTATTTCCGGTTCCGTAAATAGAATAAGAATTACTGCCAAGGGAGAAACTTACAATTTGGAGGGATGGATTGCGGAATACATGAACAAGACGATCCCAATCCTTTGGAAACAATGAAATATCAGCCTTTAATGATTCAACAACTGAACTGATTACTTTTTTTTCAATGTGCGAATCTGTTTTTTTTGTAAGACATATTCCATTATTATCAAGTTTTTCAATAATATTATCAATAAATGAAAAATGCCTTGCTTCAGCAAGAAGCAGTCCGCAATCGGTTTCATTTTTTTCAATCAAATTTTGTATAAGAAAAGCAGGCAACATACATCCGTCATTAGCACCGAAATGAATCCACCCGGGAGTCCCGCTAGTTGAGAATATCAGTTTCTCTTTTTCAAATTCCGGATGCAAAAAATCTGTATTTTGCAATTGCTCACTAAAAGACAGATTATTTTTTGACGGCATCATACTCACCCCTGCCTAAATTATAATTGCACTTTATTTTTTAACAGTAGAACAAGAATCCTGCATATTAGTATACTACCTCTATAATCCTGTCAACATAAGTAAATTTTCTTAAGGTTGGTATTAAAAAAGGCAGGTAAGCTACCTGCCTTTTGAACATCTACTATTCTTTAACACCGCCGATTGTCATACCAACAACAAAGTACTTTTGTACAAGCGGGTACACAATCAGAATTGGAAGCGTTGCAACTATCGTAATAGCAGACCGAATAGCAATAGGAGTTGCCTTGCTGGCCGTTGAACCGGCTCCTGCGGCAAGCGCCATTGCTCCTGCATCTGCGGCAGACGTATTTTGATTTTGACTTTGCTGCAGGATCGACATCAAAACATACTGCAATGAATGAAGTTTAGGTTTGTCAGAAGCATACAAGTATGTATCAAACCAGCTGTTCCATGCACCTACAGCAGTAAACAAAGCAATCATTGCAATAGAAGGTATAATTAACGGCATAATAATATTGATGTAAATACTGAATTCATTTGCGCCGTCTATACGCGCAGATTCAACAAAACTGTCCGGTAAACCTTTTATATATGTTCTTACAAGAATAAAGTTGAAAATATCTACAAGAGCCGGAATAATATAAACAGAATATTTTCCAACAAGACCAAGATTTTTAATAAGCATGTACCCCGGTATTAAACCGGCATTTACATACATAGAAATTACAAGAATGGTTGTTAGAGGCTTTCTGATAATAAATTCTTTGCGGCTCAAAGCATACGCAAGCATTGTTGTACAAAATACACTTAATACTGTCTGTAAAACAGTTCTTGATACAGAAATAAAACCTGCATCACGAATACGTGTAGTTTGAAACAAATCCTGATAGTTCCTCCAGGTGAATTTTCTCGGCCAAAGTGTAATTCCGCCTTTCAAAGAATCAAGACCATCATTTAAAGAAATTGCGATAGTATTCCAGAAAGGATAAATAGTAACAACAACAAGAAAACCAAGAACAATATATATAATCAAATCAAAAATTGAATTGCCTATTCTTGTACGCCTTTTTGCTGCTGCATATTCCTGATATTTGTTTTCGCCTTCTATCATATTAAACGCTCCTCACCGCTTCTCTTAGCAAGCTGATTAGCCAAAATAAGAAGCAGAATATTTACTACGTTCTTAAAGATACCGGCAGCAGTAGCAAGACCGTATCTAGAGAGTTTAAAACCGTACTTCAATACATAAATATCAATTGTCTGAGCCACATCTTGAATCAAACCGTTCTGTAATAAATACGGCATTTCAAAGTTAGCATCAAGAATGTGACCAGCACTCATAATCATCATAATAATTATTGTAGGTTTGATTCCCGGAAGCGTTATATGCCAGATTTTGCGCAGACGTCCGCAGCCGTCAATCTGTGCAGCTTCGTATAAACAGGGGTCTATGGCTGTCATTGCACCAAGGTATATGATTGTGTTCCAACCTACTTCTTTCCATACATACGTCCAGCCTATGATATGCCAGAAATATTTTTGAACAGCAAGCCACTGAATAGGCTCCTTTATTGCTCCAAGCCATAATAATATGCTATTTAAAATTCCATCTTCAACGGAAAGTACATTCGCAACCAAACCAGTGACAATAACCCACGAAAGAAAGTGAGGAAGATAAGAAACAGTTTGAACGAATCTTTTAATGCCAACTTGACGTACTTCGTTCAAGAAAATCGCAACTAAAATTGCTGTAATATAGCCAAGAGCCGTACTTATAAGGCTCATTGCAACCGTATTTCTTAAAGAAATAAGAAACTCTTTTTCTTTAAAAAGCTGAAAAAACCATTTAAAACCAACCCAAGTCTGGTCAGTAAAGGATTTATACGGCTTGTAATCCTGAAAAGCCATTGACCAACCCAACAGAGGAACATATCTGAACAGAATTATATACAGAACAAAGGGCAGCGACATTAAAATAAGCAGTTTTTGCTTACCTAATATACTCCAATTGTTTTTTTTACTAATAAGTCCTGGGGCGACCGATACCGTTGCAGAACTGGAATCATTTTTATTTTTCATAAAATCACTCGTTAAAAAAAATGATAAAAAAAGTCCATAGGAAATCCCTGGACTTTTTTAGGAGAAGAAATACAAATATTTCTTCTCCAGTGATCAAGCTCAACACGCATTGTCTAACACCTGTGTCAGACATTCAAGCGAGTGATACGCAAGTGCAAGCACCTGCGTATCAACCATCTTCGTGTTAAAACTTAACTATTTATCCGGAAAACCGCCGAAGGCTTTTACACGCTTATCAAGCTCTGACTGCATAAACTTGTTGTATTTAGCAGTATGGGGTGTAACCAATGAAACATATTCATTCCATGCCTTATCAAAGTCTGATGTCTTGCCCATGATCATCATTGGAAGATATTTTCTCTGAAGTGTTTCAAAAGAAGTCATAGCAACTGCTGCTTCTTCTTCAAATCCGCCTTTTTCTGCAGACGGGTTAGTTTGCCACATAGGATACCAGCCGGCATTCTTGGGAGGATTAGGATCTACCAATTCTGCATATGAACCAACACCG
>JAKJFV010000151.1 GCA_022704725.1 Spirochaetota bacterium | reverse complement strand
CCATCTGTGGTCATTTTTTCTGTGTTATCTGCGAAATCTGCGCCATCTGCGGATTAAAACAAACCCCGCTTCTTCAGCTCTACCCGATAATCTGTGAAATTCTGCGGCTTTTTTCTTTATTCAACAATAAATTACCGTAATAAATCTTTGGAAGTTAGAATAATCATCGTAGTTAATTAAAATATTCTATTTTTTTCTTATCTGTGTTCATCTGAGTTTATCTGTGGTAATGAAAATTCTGTGATTTTCCCATCTGTGGTCATTTTTTCTGTGTTATCTGCGAAATCTGCGCCATCTGCGGATTAAAACAAACCCGCTTCTTCAGCCTACCCTATAATCAGTATAAATCTCAGGAATTTATTATTTCCAATTTTTTTTCTGTGTGGTCTGTGCCGCCGGAGGCGTCAGCGTTTTCTGTGGTTTTTCTTATCTGCGAAATCTGCGGATTATTTAGCGCGGGGTTCTATAATTGGCCAGTTTTTTTCCAGAGCAAGTTTTTTAAGTCTCTTATCGGGGTTTACTGCAACAGGAAATCCGGCCGTTTCCATAAGTGGCCTGTCATGAATGCTGTCCGAATAAAAAGCGCATTCATGTAAACCAATTCCCAGTTCTTCTGCTTTTTGTCTGACCTTTTTTAATTTTTCTTTGCCGAAAGCAGGTTCCCCAAGGAAACCGCCGCTTGTTTTATCATCAATAAATTCCAGCTTGCTGGAAATCAGCCCGTCTGCCTCAAAATGATCCATAAACGGCTCTACAAAAATGTCTATAGACGAGGTTGCAAAATACACGGGACAGCCCTGTTCTTTGTAGTCTTTAATAATAGAGGCAATTTCCGGGAAAATTGTTTTTTTGTAGACATCAAAGCATTCACCGGAAATACTGCACACTGTTTGTCTGTCAATGCCTGCAAAATGAGGGAACTTTTTTGTCCAGTTTTCCCAATCCGGATGCATAAACCGGTACTGAAAATAGTAAAAGGGAATACTGCATAGCATTTTGAATGGAATAATTTTTTTACGGAAGGCACTGGTTAAAAAATGCCTTCCGCTGGAACCGCGGATAACTGTATGATCAATGTCAAAAAATGCCGCTTTCGGCTTGTTCATTATTCAGCCCTGATAGTAGTATTTTTTACGATAACATCGTGAGAAGAGCCCTCTGCAATTGAGGCTTGTGATACAAGCGTAATACGGGATTTCTCCTGCAGTTCCTGTATTGAAAGGGCTCCGCAGTTGCACATGGTATGCCGTATCTTACTCATAGACATTCCAACATTGTCATGGAGGCTTCCCGCGTATGGTACGTAGGAGTCAACACCTTCTTCAAATGAAAGCTGTGTTTTACCTCCCATATCGTAGCGCTGCCAGTTTCTTGCTCTGTTTGAGCCTTCTCCCCAATATTCTTTAACATAATTACCGTTTACATTAAGTTTATTTGTCGGGCTTTCATCAAAACGTGCAAAGTAGCGGCCGAGCATAACAAAGTCAGCTCCCATTGCCAGAGCCAGAGTCATATGATAATCATGCACTATGCCGCCGTCTGAGCAGATAGGAATGTAAATACCGGTTTTCTCATAATACTCATCGCGGGCCTTTGCAACTTCGATTGTTGCCGTTGCCTGTCCCCTGCCGATGCCTTTTTGCTCACGGGTTATACAAATAGAACCTCCGCCGATTCCTATTTTTACAAAGTCTGCTCCTGCTTCTGCAAGAAATAAAAATCCCTCGCGGTCTACAACGTTGCCGGCTCCCACCTTAACAGAAGAACCGAAGGCCGAGTGAATGTCTTGTAATGTTCTTGCCTGCCATTCTGTAAATCCCTCAGAAGAATCAATACAAAGGACGTCTGCGCCGGCCTGAATAAGGGCGGGAACACGCTCCATATGATCGCGGGTGTTTATTCCTGCTCCTACAATGTAGCGCTGCTGGGCATCGAGCAGCTCAAGAGGGTGTTCTTCATGGCTTGCATAATCCTTTCTAAATACCAGGTACTTCATACGCCCGTTTTTATCAATTATAGGGAGGGAATTGAGTTTGTGTTTCCAAATAAGGTCATTAGCCTGCTGGAGTGTGATGCCGTCAGAACCGGTAATCAGATCTGCAAACTTTGTCATGTATTCTGAAATTTTTGAATTGGGAGAAGTTCTGTCAATTCTAAAATCGCGGCTTGTGAGAATTCCTACCAGTTTTCCTTCCGGTGTGCCGTCCTCTGTTACTGCTATGGTTGAGTGTCCGGTTTTTTCTTTTAATGCAATTGCTTCTGCTATTGTCTGATCTGGTCTGATATTTGAGTCCGACGTTACAAATCCTGCCTTATGGTTCTTTACCTTAGCAACCATTTCTGCCTGATTCTCTATTGTTTGAGAACCGAAAATGAAAGATATTCCGCCTTCTTTTGCGAGAGCTATAGCAAGCTTATCATTTGAGACAGACTGCATAATTGCAGAAACAAGCGGAATATTCATGCTCAGGGGAGGCTGTTCGCCTTTTTTGAACTTTACAACAGGTGTTTTTAGCGAAACGTTTTGAGGTATGCACTCAACAGATGAGTAACCGGGAACAAGTAAGTACTCTCCAAAGGTATGTGAAGGTTCTTCATAAAAATATGCCATAATAAGCTCCTATACAAGGTATTGTCTATATTTGTACCGGAATTTTGAATTATTAATTCAATAGCTGAAATTCCGGTAAACACCGTAAAAAAATAATTAAAGCAGTATAAAAAATTATGATACTAAAAGTCAAGTATGTAGCCCATCAAGAGTCCCTTATAGTTGGCTTTTTGAAAAATATAAGATACTATAGGCTATGTTTGAAGTACGCGTTGAAGCGGAGTTTGCAGCCGCACATTTTTTAAAAGATTATCATGGTAAATGTGAAAATTTACACGGGCACAATTATGCTGTTTTTGCCCATGCAAGGGGTAAAACACTTGATGAAGGCGGGATGCTGATCGATTTTTCACAGTTGAAAAAAGCCCTGCGTCTCATCTGCGGCTCCCTTGATCATACCAACCTAAATGATCTTGCTGAATTTTCACAAAATCCATCGGCAGAAAGAATAGCTCATTATATTTTTTTACAGCTCTATAACGAGATGCAGAAAATATCACCTTCTTATGCAGATTTTTTATATGCAGTAGATGTATACGAAACCCCGACAAGCAGGGCCCGGTATATAAAAGACTAGAAATCCAGGCGGACCGGTACTCCCATCTTAGCGAGGTCTTTTTTAATTGATCCGACCGTATATTCTCCCGAGTGTACCATTGATGCAATGAGCGCTGCATCCGCCTTTGCGCTTGTAAGCACTTCTGCAAGATGTCCGCTGGTGCCGCCGCCTCCGGATGCAATAATGGGGACTTCTGTATGTTCACTTATAAGTTTTGTGAGGGTTAGCTCGTATCCCTGCCTTGTTCCGTCCGCATCTATTGAGTTTAGAACAATTTCACCGGCGCCCAGTTTTACTGCTTGAACAGCCCAGTCAAGGGCATCGAGTTCTGTAGCGACTCTTCCGCCGTTTATATAAACCCTGTACCCGGATTTCATACTTTCGTCACGTTTCGCGTCCATACCAAGAACGATGCATTGATTGCCGAATATCTTTGCGCCCTGTTTTATGAGATCCGGATTTTTAACAGCCTGAGAGTTAAGACTTATTTTTTCTGCACCTGCAAGAATAGTTGAACGAATATCGTCAATGGTTCCTATACCCCCGCCGACGCAAAAAGGAATGAATACCTGGGAAGCGACTCTGGCAATCAGATCCAGTATAGGACCTCTTCCCCGGGCGGAAGCCATAATATCGTAAAAAACGAGTTCATCGACTCCCTGTTTGTAGTATTCTGCGGCCATATCAACCGGATCGCCTATATCAACATTATTTAGAAATTTCACACCCTTTGTTGTACGGCCGTCCTTAACATCAAGACATATAATTATTCTCTTTTTCAGCATGAGTATTCCTTAATAAAGTTTTTTAAAAGTGCTAAACCTTGTTTTCCCGATTTTTCAGGATGAAACTGCATGGCATAAATTGAGTCTTTATGCAGAATGGAGGGAACTTCAAAACCGTAGTCACAGGTACCGTCAATTATCGAGCTGTTATCAGGCTGAATTACATATGAATGAACAAAATAAAAATCACTGCCGGAGGGAACACCGTCCAGAAGCGGATTGGTAGAAGATGTAGTCTGTTTCCAGTCAATACTATTCCATCCCATATGAGGTATTTTTAATGAAGAATCGGTAATACCCTTTTCTTTGAGTATGGAAGAAAAGCGGCGGATAGTCCCTTTTATAAGACCAAGACAGGGGGTGTCGCCTTCTTCTGAATGATCAAAAATTATTTGAGATCCCAGACAAATGCCTAGAAGGGGTTTGCCCTGTGCACAGAAGTCCTTGAGAAACAGATCAAATCCTGATGCTTTGAGCTGATTCATGGCATACGAGGCTTCCCCCACGCCCGGGAAAATAAGGGCCGATGCATTCTGCAAGTCCCGGGGTTTTTTTGAAATAAGGTAGGGACACTGCAAAAAAGATAACGCATGTTCTACGCTGGTAATGTTGCCGGCGTTGTAATCTACTATTCCTATCATATGCTATGTTACCTGTACGGCGTAAAACCGTCAAGTGCCGTTAAAAACTGCCGATAAGGTAGATATGGACTTTAACAAAGTATTAGATGTTCTACTAAAAGTTTTAACAGATTACCGTTTGATAATCATCTGTGTTATAGTTATTGTATACCTCAATTTTATGATGTTTGTTGCAAATTACCGCAGAAAAATCCGGGCGAAAAAGCAGAAAAAAATCATCGCTCCTCCGCCACCTAAACAAAAAAAGAAGGGAGGATCAGATGACGATAATGAAGGTGATGAGGACGACGAAAGCGGCGAAGAAGATTAGGGAAGATATTCTAAGCGGCCTATTTCATTACAGATTGTTTTTCCGGCTTCATTGAGGGAATAGGGTGTTG
>JAKJFV010000150.1 GCA_022704725.1 Spirochaetota bacterium | reverse complement strand
AGCCGCTGTTTCCAAGCATGGTTTTATACGCTGCGGTGGACCATTTCCAGGGAACTAAAAACATTCCCTCAAGATTGGTTCCGGCAAAGGCCAGTGGTCTGAATGACAGCGTTATAGTACTCCAAAGCGGAATTGCCAGAACTATAAGCGACAAAACCAGAAACACATCAAGAATAAAATGGAATATTTTATCGGTTGTTGTTAAGCGTATTGTAGAAACAAATTGTTTAGCCATTAATATCTCCTTCGAACGGCGCTTAGTAAGCCGTTCGTTTGTATATTTACATTAAAGAATTATCTGAAAACCGTTTTACCAGTCTATTTGATACAGTTATAAGAATTAAACCAATAATTCCTTTGAATATTCCGACTGCAGTAGCGAGTGAAAACTTGAACTCAAGAAGTCCGGACCGGTACACCCATGTATCAATAATATCTGCAACACTGTAAACAGGAACTGAATAGAGCATGAACATCTGATTAAAGCCGGCATCTAAAATTGTACCAAGACGCAAAAGGACAACCATGGTAATAACAGGACTGATAGAGGGAAGGGTTATATACCATACACGCTGCCAGGCATTTACACCTTCAACAAGGGCTGCCTCGTACAAGGTAGGATCTATTGCCATGAGGGCTGCAATAAAGATGATGGCGCTCCAGCCGGTTTCCTTCCATGCATCGGATAAGATGACAATCCAGGGGAATGTTTTTGTTTCTGTCAAAAATGCGGTCGGCTGTCCGCCGAAGAATTTAATTATGTCGTTTAAGACGCCGTCACCGGGTGATAAGAGAGCTAATAAAATACCGTACATAATTACCCAGGATAAAAAGTGCGGCAAATACGATAAGTTTTGAACAAGTTTTCTTAATGTGTTTCTTCTGCTTTCATAAAGAACAATAGCCAGAATTATAGCCAGGGGAACACTTACAAAGAGTTTTGCAAAGCTGTAAAAAAGCGTATTGCGGATCAGTTCCCAAAAATAAAATGAACTGAAAAACTCAACAAAATGTTCAAATCCAACCCACTTGCTTCCCATTACACCGTTTAAAGGACTAAACTCTTTAAAAGCAATTTGACCATTCCAAATTGGAAGGTATTTAAAAACGGCATAAAATATTACCGGGATGAAAATTATTGCGTAAACTGACTTGTGGCGGACAATTTCTCTCCACACGTTCTTCTTGTATACTGCTTTTTCTTTCGTCATAGTTTGTAACCTCGATTATCAGATTACTTCATTACCCGAAGAAAATGCAGTTACATTATTGTACTTTTCCGACTTTTTGCGCTTTTTTAGTGAGAATTTTCAGGATTAGCACGGTATTTGCCCGGAGGAACACCGGTAATTTTTTTAAAAACACGGCAAAAATATGCCTGATCCTGGAATCCGCATTTTTCTGCAGCCTCATAGACTGTGCAGTTGGTATGCACCAGCATCTGGGAGGCAAGATAAATTCTATACCGCGATAAATACTCCCAGGGGGATAAACCAAGCTCTTTGTGGAATATGCGCGTTAAGTAGTCTTCACTCACGTGAACAAAGTCCGCTAGCTTCCAGCGGGAAATTTGTGTTCCTGCATGTTTATTAAGATACAGTATTGCTTTTTTTACGAGTGCTCCGGTATCTGCCGGTAAAATATCATCACCGGAAAGAAGCGCGTTGACACGGGATGCAAATTCTTCACTTTGTGCAATATACCTGTTGCTTATGATTACCCGCGGAATTAAGAGGAGTTTTTTTATTTCATCTTCATCACGTATATGATCATTTACTATAAATACCGGAATCATAACTGTTTTGGGGTTATTTCTTATTTTTTCTGCAGATGCTGCATCGATTTCTTCAAGAACAATTATTGAAGGATTGTATTTTTCAAGGCATTGAGAAAGCTCACTTATTGAAGGTATAAAAATACACCGTTCCATCTGCGCCCATAGCGGATACCGTGCCGTTTTCTGCCCTATAAATAAAATTGGATTTTCAACAGAGGAAGCAGCTTTTTTTTCAAACATAGAAGTAAAGTTCTTAATGACCGACAATTCATGATTTGTAAGATCGGTACGGCATAAAAAGGCGGACTGGGCAAAAGGAAGACTGTCTTTGCCGGAATACACTAAGGCCCATTTTTGAGTATCGGAATTTGATGTGTCCCATTCGATCACGGGAGCATTAGATTCCGCATTTTTACATGAAAACACAGGCCATGGAAAAAGAATTACAATATTTTCATCGTTTTGTTCAATTGCTGCTCCGTGAAGCAGAAGGATGCTTTCTGCAAGCAGCATACTATTATTAGTATTAGTAAAATTTGATGCTGTACCGGGCAGTTTTAATGACAGCCGAAGAGCGTTATCAGTCTTTTCTGCAGCAAAGCAGGAAGGATCAAGAGAAAAATTATTTGCAAGCAGATGCAGAGCCTGTGAAAGCCTCTCAGTGTCAGCGTAAATGAGAGGCAGTGAAAAATCTGTACAGGACGGATTAAGAAGAGGTTCTATATGCAGAAGAGTTTTAGAAAGTTTTAAATCATTTGTCTGAGACATCGTTAAGTCCAGAATAAAGCCGGTTTTTTCCCTCTGAATATCAACTAATGTCTGCAGTTTCTGCATGTTTCTATATAGATCGCTGGTGCTGGATTCGTTACCCGGTGAATTAATCATCGTATTCAGAAGAGAACTCAACTCTTCAAAGGGCTCCAAAAGATCGGTACCGACATTGGCAAAAAATCTTGATTTTGCATCCTCTGCGGCCTCTGCGTTGCGCTTTGCCTGAGCCATTTCTTCAAACAGGAAAATACCCGCAAGAGCACTGCTTATTGCAGAACGGAGTTCTTCAAAAAACAGACCGTCGTATGGCGGAACTGAGCATATAAAATACCCTATAGGTTCTTTTTCCATAAAAAGACTTTGAACGAGGAAAACCCCGGAGTCAAAACCTTCTATTTCTTTGGGCAGCAGAAGATTAGAAGAGAAAAATTGTTCTTCATCATACATGCCCTCAGGATAAAATCCTCCTGCAAAACAGGAAGTTCCTTCTTTTGAGTACATGACAAGAGCGGCGCTTGCAATATCGAGCTGGCGCAGGTGCTTATGCATAATGTATAAAAGATCCTTCCTGCTGCGTGCTGCCAAAAGATCACATTTAAAAGAATTGAGCCTGTCTTTTAATTTTCTTTCTGTATACACCCTGGATTCATGCACCCGGTTTTGAACGAGCGATATTGTAAGCAGAATCTTGTTTTCGTATTGTTCAAATAAGCGTGGAGGAACAAAGGACGAAGAACGGACAAGCTGCAAAGCCCTGTATAGCAGTCTGATATCTGCATCTTTCATAAAAAACCGTTCAAGTGCTTTTTCAAATAAGGAGAATAAAAGAGGTATATTATTTTGATGCATAAGACCGATAATTGGTTCGATTACCGAGTTAGTGCCTGTTTCATCAAGGCCTAAAAGATCAGACAGCGCTTTAACAAGAGCGCTCTCTGTTTTTAAATTCATATGGGCAAAAGAAGAAGGCTGAACCGATGAAGAGGTAATATCAGCAGGAAACGGACAACCGCAGGATTCACGTATTATTATGCCTGCATCGAGCGTTATATCGTTCTCGCCCTTTCTTTTTCCGCTCATCTGATCAGTGAGCATCTGTAAAGCACTTAAAGCCAGCTCTGTATAAGGAAGGTGCACCGTGGAGAAGGCTGAACCCAAAATTCTGCTTTCCGGCGAATCGTTAAAACCTGCACACTTAAAATCGAAAGGAACCTTATACCCCTTTTCCAATAGATACTGTACTGCCGAAAAAGTCATCATGTCGCTTGAGCCTATAAGAACTTCAAAATCGCGTCCCGGCTCAAGTTTTCTGTCTTCATAGAGCTGCTTTACAGCACCGCCGCCGTCAGACCATCCGAACGGATCTGTTACCAATGAAGCTTTTTTAAAGTCAATTCCGCAGCTTTGCATAACATCGCAGTATGCCCTGTACCTCTCTGATGCAGAGGCATGATGTGCAGGTCCCCGTAAAAAAGCAATTTTTGTACAGCCGTGTTCCTCAATAAAGTGTTTTACTAGTTTTGCCATGCCGGTATAAGCATCAAACTGAACACAGGAACGTCCGGGCATCTTATGTGCGATGGTAACATAGGGAATATCTGAAAAATTATAATGAAAGCGGTTAAGTTCCTGTGATGTAACGGAACTTCCTATGGAAGATCCCCAGCTGATAAGACCGTCAAGATTTTCTTTATTTGCAAGCGGATAAATAGTATTGCGCAGGTATTCAGAATCGTTTATAACATTTAAACGACCCCCGGGAAAGACAAAAAAGGCATCCTCAAAGGAAGACATATCATGAATCAAACTGGTCCATAGATTAAGGGAGGATCCTGTGTGAATGGAGGCAAGAAGGAAGCCTATTCGTTTTCTTTTTGAAACCATAACGTTATTGTACAAAAAGAATCCGCTAAAAACAATAGAAAGATAGATAAATGTAACTTATACTTCAAATATAGAGAAAATTTCACTTTTTGTTAAGGAGTTATTATGATAAGGATACAGGAAAAAATCGAAACCGTTAAAAGACCGGTAAAAATTCTTCAATTTGGAGAGGGCAACTTTTTAAGGGCCTTTGCAGACTGGATGATAGATATTGCCAATGAAAAGACCAATTTTAACGGCAGCGCGGTTCTTGTTCAGCCGCTTGAAAAAGGTATGGCAGACATGATAAATTCACAAAACGGCTTGTATACAACTATACTAAGAGGTATTCAAAACGGACAAACAGTATCTGACAAAAGAGCAATAAACTCTGTAACAGAATGTTTAAACCCCTACAGCGATTGGGAAAAATACATGGGATTAAGTACAGAAAGCAGTTTACGCTTTGTTATCTCAAATACAACAGAAGCTGGTATTGCTTGGGCAGACGGTACAGCTATTACTGATAAACCTGCGTCTTCTTTTCCTGCTAAGGTTACTCAATTTCTCTAC
>JAKJFV010000014.1 GCA_022704725.1 Spirochaetota bacterium | reverse complement strand
ATTTTCTTCAGCGGATCAGCTGTCATTCAGCTCAAATTTGAAAGTATTTTTGTGAGCAAATATACAAAAGACGTAAGAGCTGCCGGTTTAGCCTTAGGACTTGAGCAGGAAGAGCTGAGTTCTAATCTTCTGCTCATAAAGAGTAATGAAGAAGCTTTAAAAGCAGGTGCAAAAGCAAGAAAATTAGGTATAGATGAGTATACTGAATATTTAAATGCAAAAATAAAGCGTAATGCGCTGCTTGCTAGTGCAGAAGTTTTAAATATGAGTCTTTCAGATCTGGAGTCTGATATTTCTATTATAAAAGAAAACAAGGATGCACTTGCTGCAGGTGCGAAGGTGATGGGAATGTCATCAGGTGTGTTTTCTGTATACCTAACCCAGACAGAAAGAATGTCGCTCCAGAATATGCTTCAAAATAAGGGCCTTCAAGATGGAATTTCCAAGGCGCTTTTTGCCGCTTCTCAGGAGCTGGGGGTTCAGGCTACAACCTTAATAAGCAACATGGCATTAATCAAAAATAACCCCAAGGCTCTAACTGCTTCGGCACAGGCTTCGGGCTTTGACGAAATGTTTATTGTTTCTATTATTAATCAAACAATAGGAAAATCTGAGCTGAATAAGGATAATTCAAATTTCAGCTTGAGAAAATGGATTCTGCTGAATATTTCCTGTTTTATTCTGCTGCTCGCCTTTAGTTCTATTTCATTTTTTGCTTCCTGTTTTTTTAACCTTTCAAAATACTCAATAGCTCTCGGTGCCGGTATTCCGCTATTCTCACAGATAATGCATATGATGGCAAACACCGATGAATCGCTTGCAGGTTTTAAGTATGTTTCAATAAATACTCTATTCCCGGCAAGAGCAATTGTGCGCGATGAAATGTTTATTCCTCAGCTTGTTATTCTTCTAGTGTTTGCACTCATTTTATATTCTGTTGGTATGTATTATTTTTCAAAAAAAGATCTGCCCTTATAACAGGTGATGTAGTCACAAAGAAAACGTAACACTTCTCATTGACTTTCACTCTTCCAGAGCGCATACTATGTATAAGATTTATTGGTATAGTAAGGAGAAAGATAGTATGAAAAAAACAATTACAGCATTATTAGCGCTCACTACAGTACTCTTTGTATCATGCGCAGGAATTCCTGAAGGATTTACTGCAGTGACTGGTTTTGAAGCAGAGGAATATCTTGGAAAATGGTATGAGATTGCACGGTTCGATTTTCAATTTGAAAAAGATTTGAATAATACCACCGCTGAGTATTCATGGAATACAGACGGATCCGTTCGTGTTGTAAACCGGGGTTTTAATTATGTGAAACAAACTCAGGAAGAAGCAATAGGTAAGGCTAAATTCCGCGGCGATCCAAGCATTGCAGAATTAAAGGTTTCCTTTTTTGGTCCCTTTTATGCCGGCTATAATGTAATAGCACTTGATGAAGAGTATCAGTATGCGCTGGTTGCAGGGGACAGCCTAGATTATTTATGGATTCTTTCACGAACTAAAACAATGCCGGAAGACATTAAGCAGACCTATGTAGATCTTGCAGAAAAGGGCGGTTACGATACTTCCCGTTTTATTTGGGTTGAACACGATTAACTGATATTTGGTTTTTGTATAAAAAAGCCGGCAGTAGTAAGAGAAGTGACTTGATCACCAATCTTATGCTGCCGGCATTTTTTTTACTAACAGAAATTAGCCTACAATAGCCTTCATAGCTGTCATATAACCGCGGAGTTTTCGTCCGACAATTTCTACAGGGTGATTTCTAATTTCAGAGTTAACAGAAACTAGTTCCGCATTAGAAACGCCGTTATTTTTCAGATTAAGACCCTTTCCAATAATATCTGTATCAACTTTTTTCATAAAATCGCAAAGGAGAGGGCGGCATGCATTGTCAAACAGGTAGCAGCCGTATTCTGCTGTATCAGAAATAACCTTATTCATTTCATAGAGTTTTTTGCGGCTTATAAGGTTTGCAATTAGAGGAACTTCATGAAGTGATTCATAGTATGCGCTCTCTGCCTTAATGCCTGCAGCAACCATTGTTTCAAAAGCAAGTTCTACACCTGCTTTTACCATTGCTGTCATGAGAATCCCATTGTCAAAGTATTCCTGCTCTGCAATTTCCATTGCACCTGCCGGAGTCTGTTCAAATGCAGTCTTACCGGTTGCCTCGCGCCATGAGAGAAGGTTTTTATCATCATTAGCCCAGTCTTCCATCATAGTCTTACTAAAATGACCGGATATAATGTCATCCTGGTGTTTTTGGTACAGTTTTGTCATGATCCCTTTGAGCTCTTTTGAAAGGGCATTCGCCTTAAGTTTTGCAGGATTAGAAAGTCTGTCCATCATACCGGTAATACCGCCCCATTTGAGCGCTTCGGTAATTGTTTCCCAGCCGAACTGAATTAGTTTTGATGCATAGCCCTTGTCGATGCCCTTTTCTACCATTTTATCAAAGCATAAAAGAGAACCTGTTTGGAGCATTCCGCACAAAATGGTCTGCTCTCCCATGAGGTCGGACTTAACTTCTGCTACAAAACTTGATTCCAAAACACCTGCTCTGCTTCCGCCGCATCCGACAGCAAGCGCCTTTGCAATTGCCCAACCCCTGAGCTCAGGATCATTTTCGGGGTGTACTGCAATGAGAGCCGGAACACCAAAGCCGCGTGCATATTCTGTTCTAACTTCCGATCCCGGGCCTTTGGGAGCCATCATAACTACGGTAATATCTTTTCGGATCTGCATGCCTTCTTCTACAATGTTGAACCCGTGGCTGTACCAGAGGGCTGAGCCTTTTTTCATAAGGGGCATAACCTTTGCAAGTACATCTGAATGCTGTTTATCCGGGGTTAAATTGCCGACAAGGTCTGCTTCTGGTATAACTTCTTCGTAAACACCAACTTTGAATCCGTTTTCGGTTGCATTTTTCCAGCTTTGTCTTTTAGATTCAATAGCTTCTTTTCGTAATGCATAGCTTACGTCGAGTCCTGAGTCTCTAAGATTCATGCCCTGGTGTAAACCCTGGGCGCCGCAGCCGACTATTACAATTTTCTTGCCTGCAAGAGCCTTTGTCCCGTCTGCAAATTCATCGCGTTCCATAAAACGGCAATGACCAAGCTGAAGCAGTGCTTCTCTCCAGGGAATTGAGTTAAAATAATTTTTCTTTTCCATTATGTCCTCCAAAAATTTCAGTCTGTTTGAATTAAAAGTTTATTTATACTACTGTATTTTTAATATTGCGTAAAGAGAAATATATGCAATGAATAGATGTGTCATACGCAATAATGCTTTGTAAGCTCAGCTTTTTTCTCATTGCAATGAGCGTTTTTTTTGAGTATACTCAGGTATGGAGGCTGAAATGTCATTACACCTGAAATCTGATGCTGTTAAGGTAACTATAGAAAAACCTGGAGAACACTATACCGGAAGCAGATTTGACTGGAACGGAACAGTTACACAATTATCATATAAAAACATACAGCTGCTTGGAGAAGAAAAACCTCTTTTTAAGCGCAATAAGAAAATATACGGAAGAGGTCTTCACAATGAATTCGGTATTAAGGACTGTATAGGGTATGACTGCGAAGTTGGAGGTTTTTTCCCGAAAATAGGAACCGGCTGGCTCAAAAAAGATGAAAATCCCTACTTTTTTTATACACCCTATGAAATGGAAAAAATCAGGTTTGAACACGAAAAGCTCGATAGAAATAAGGCGGTTTTTAAATGCTTTTCCGGTGAACGGAACGGTTATGCATATGAATATGAAAAAACAATAGAGGTAGGAAATTCCTTTGTAACTATTGATTATCTACTTGAAAATACCGGCGACAAGGTTCTTTCAACTACCGAATACTGCCATAATTTTTTCTGCCCTTCTAATCGCGATCTAGATAATAAAAACTCCCTGAGCCTCAGCTGGTTTTTCGATGAAGATAAGATTCAAAATAAAGAATCTATTTGCGGCTTCTGCGCCTTTGACGGTCAAAATGAATCGGGCGGAACCTTGTATTTTACGGGGACTCCTAAATCCGAGTTTTATCTGAGCGGTTTATATGATGCAAAATTGAAAAACAAAGACGAGAATGCTCCTTTTTCCTGGACATTGAGAGATTCAAAAAAAGAGATTCAGATTAGTGAAGTTGTCTCTTTTATTCCTTATGCCTGCGATATATGGGGCCATAAAAAATGTATAAGTCCTGAATTTATTTTTAAGTTCTCTGTTGAAAAAGGCGATACCCTCAGGTGGCAAAGACGTTTCGACCTTAATAGCTGATCATCCGCCGGCCATAAGGGCAATTTGTAATTCCTGCTTATCAATTGGTTTTGAACAGTGGGAATTCATTCCTGCTTCTATAGAAAGTTCTACATCTTCTATATAAGCATTTGCAGACAGTGCGACGATGTGGACCTTTTTTGCATCAGCTCTGTTAAGAGATCTAATATATTTTGTTGCCTTGTATCCGTCCATAACAGGCATACGTATGTCCATTATGATGGTATCGTAGTACCCGGCCGGCGATTGTTCAAAGAGGGTTACACATTCTTTGCCGTTTACTACCCGGACATATTCACTAGGGCGCATGTTCTTAATAATCTCTTCAATAATTTCTGCATTCATATCGTTGTCTTCTGCAATAATGAGCCTTCTGCCTTCAAGTGAACAAAGCTTTTCTCCATAGTTTTGCGGTTTTAAAATTTCATCATTGCAGGGAAAAAGATCAAGGTCAAACCAGAAGGTGCTTCCCAATCCGGGAACACTTGTTACCTGAATTGTGCTGCCCATGAGTTCCAGCATTTTCCGGCTTAACGATAAGCCCAGTCCGCTGCCTTTAATTTGCTTTATGTCGGCAAGTTCATCGCGTTCAAAGGGTTCAAAAATTCTGTCGAGGGTTTTTTTATGAATACCAATACCAGTGTCCGATACGGTAAAACGCAGTGTTATGTTTTGCTTTTTATCGCCCGGAGGAATTTGCTCAACCGCTAATGTTACGACGCCTTCTGTTTTATTATATTTGATTGCGTTTGATACAAGGTTAATAAGAATCTCTTTTATGCGCAGTTCGTCGCCTATGTACGTGTCCGGAAGGTCGGCAGGTTTTTGTATAGAAAGAAGAATATTGCTTTTTTCTGCCACAGGATGGTAAACCACGTATAGGGCCTTTAAAAGTCCGCTTAAAGAGAAGGCTGCCTTCCTCAGGTACATCTTGCCCTCACTTATCTTTGACATATCGAGAATGTCATTTATAAGCTGTAAAAGATGACGGGATGAAATATCAATTTTTTCAAGATAGGATGTAATGACCTCCGGCGCCCCCTTTTTTTCCAATGCCATTTCATTCAGTCCTATTATGGCTGTCAGCGGTGTGCGGATTTCATGGGACATTCTGGATAAAAACTCGGATTTTGCATTATTTGCTTTTTCCAGTGCAAGATTTTTCTGCTGACGAATATGATTGAGAATAATAAGAAAAATGACAGCAGTAAGGATGGATATAAAAAGAACAATGAAAAGTGCGAATTCAATGGTGCTGTTTTGAATAAAACTTTTTAGGGAAGGCTTCTTGTTGAATAGAATGGTGTTATTATAAATTACCTGCTGAAGCTCCTCTGCACTTATAAGGTTTATTCCCTTATTGAGAATTGAAAGTATTCTTCTGTCGGCATTTTTTGAAACACCAAGGCACAGTTCCCGTATGACTGCGCTTGTATCGTCATAGGTTAAATTGGTAAAGCCGTTCTGCTGAGAATGATACAGCAGTGCATAAATATTGGCATAGGTTTTATCAATTTTCCCTTTTTCCACCCCTTTTAAACATTCATACATGGTAGGGAGAACAAGAATATTTCCTGTTTGCGGTGTAATTCCTGAATCAAAGTATTCTTTTGTGAGTGCATAAAGCTTTGTTTTATTGTCTGTTTTTATCTTTTTATTGTAAATTTCATATAGATTTATTGGAAGAACCGGATTGGTAAGGTATATATTTCTCGCATCTGCCCATTCAAAATCATTAAACAAGGCTGCAATTATCTGCGCCCTGCCTTCTGTGAGATTTGTTGCTGATGCAGTATTATTTGCCGCAATTATATAGGTAAACTGCAGTCCGGTTTTGTCACTTATAAGATCCAGTATAGACATAAGAATGCTTGATCCGTGTATGCTGTCCGCTGCATCAATCGGCGGATATGCAGAACTGATTGTTACTTTTACGTATGGATCGGCTCTAATTAACTCTTTTTCATCAATGCTTAATTCGTGTACTGCAGAGCTCAGGCTTGAATAATACTTTCTATGGAGATCGGCATTGTAGTAGGGATCTTTTGTTTGAATTTCTTCCAGAGCGTCGTTCAGTTCCGGGATCAGGCCGGGAACCTTTTTTGAAACAGCTATGAAGTAGTCCTGAGGTGAAAAGGAAGCTATGCAGTGAAGGTCGGGATCAAAATGAATGCTGTTGTAAAAGATGAGATCTGTTTCTTTTTTGAGAAGCGCCTGTTTTAGAGACATAGGATTCGAATATTCTTTTAGTACCGGGCTCGAACCTGCGTCCATACATCTTTTGAGAAGAATTGCATGGTTTTCATCGTTGTCGGGTATGCCGATTATGAGATTATTCATTTGTGAAAAATCATTAAACTGAGTGAACGAGGTGCTGTCGGGATGAGAATAAAGCATAAGCGGCCAGGAGCCTACATTTCTTGATGGAAATAAGGCTGACTCCTCAGTTTTATCAGTTTTTTGAAGTCCTGGAAATATATCAATAGCACCGGAAACAAGGCCTTCTATACATTCATTCTTTGAGGCCTTTACAAATTCGTATTTCCAGCCGGTATATTTTGCAATTTCAATTAAATACTCATAGGCAAACCCGTAATAGCTGCCGTATTCTTCATAGAGAAAGATAGATGAACCGGTAAATCCGACCTTTATTGTATCTGTATTCTTTGCAGAAGCTGAATAACATAGGAAACATATACAGAGTACTACTGTGCAGTATTTTTTTATTCGGTCATGTATCATGCAAAGTCCTTTTTTAGATTCATGCAGATTTCTATATAGTATAGCATCAAATACACGCGCGCGCAAATAAAAACAGCTCTGTGCATTTCACCCGCTAATTCGTAAGCGATTTTGTCTAAGGAATTCGTAAGAGATTTTGTGCTGTATCTTGATTATTAAGTATTATTGCATAGAAAACAATAATGCCGTAGTATTAGTGCATGGATTTTTTTGAACTGGAAGCTTTTTATATTTTATCCCAAAATCTGCATTTTGCACGCACTGCTGATAAAATACACCTTAGCCCTTCGGCCTTAAGCCGGCTTATTTCAAGGCTTGAAGCAGAGACCGGTGTTACCTTACTGGACCGCGGAACACGACAGGTACGGCTGACGGAGGAGGGCAGACACTTTGCCCGTTTTGCCCGTGAGTCAATACATCAAAAAGCAAGCCTTCTTTCCGGCTTTGCGGTTTCCGATGAGGCAGTAGCCGGAACCCTCAGGGTGTATGCATCTGTCACAGCCTGTTATTCAATACTTCCATCTTTTATAGAAAAAATATCGGAGAAGTATCCTAAAATAATACTTTCTGTTGAAACAGGGGATCCTGCAGGAGCACCTGATGCACTTAAAGAGCACAGATGCGATATTGCAGTTTCTGCTATTCCGGAAACAGGAATTGACGGAATGGATGCATCCTTAAGCTCCATGCCGGTATTTTCATCGCTTGACTGTGTTAAAATTCAAACTACGCCGCTTGTTTTTACCGCAAAAAAGGGGAGCCGCTTTGACAGTCTAAGACAGGAAGAAGTGTATACTAAGGCGCATTTTATTTTACCAAAAATGGGACTGGCGCGCAAAAGATTTGACCGGAAAATCAAGGACTTGTCGGTTAAACCTCTTATTGCAGCAGAAACTGCGGGAAATGAGGCGGTTCTTGCATTGTCAGCCCTGGGCCTGGGTATAGGGCTTGTTCCCCGCATTGTTTTAGAAAGCGGTCCTTTTTCTCAGGGACTTATGCAGTATCCGGAATCGTTCTGCGGCTTAGGAAGTTATAGTATCGGCTTCATAATGAGACCTCATACCTCCGGTACTAACCGCTTAATGCAGATTGCCTCTGAGATTGTGCACTCGCTTGCAGTTTAAGATTATTTTAAGTAATGAGCCCGATACTTATTGTTGTATTTTTAATGCACATGGTAAAAATGCTTTTCTTTTAACTTTATTTTTGCTATCTTTATATATAAAGTTTATGTACACATTGTTTTGGAGGACGACATGATCGAAGTTGAACATGTTTCCCGTTCTTTCGGCTCTTTCCGCGCTGTTGATGATGTTTCTTTTTCAATTAAAACAGGCGAAATTGTCGGGCTTTTAGGGCCGAATGGAGCAGGAAAAACAACTACCATGCGGATGATTACCGGTTTTCTTCCGGTAAGTTCCGGGACTATTAAGATTGACGGGCAGAACATTACAGAGGATGAAAAAACTGCCAAACGAAAGATCGGCTATATGCCGGAATCTGCACCTTTGTACGGCGACATGATTGTCGAGGACTACTTACGGTACGTAGCTGCAATGCAGAATGCTGATGAAAAAGAAAAAGTTCCTCAGCTGTGCAGAATATGCGGGCTTACAGAGGTCATGCATAAAAATGTTTCCGACCTTTCCCGCGGCTACCGCCAGAGAGTCGGTTTGGCTCACGCGCTTATGAATGATCCGGAGATTTTAATTCTCGATGAACCGACAAGCGGTTTGGATCCGAACCAGATAGGCGAAGTGCGGGATCTTATAAAAGAAATTGGAAAAACCAGAACGGTTATTATTTCGACACATATATTGAGTGAAGTGGAAATGCTGTGCGGAAGAGTTATTATTATTTCTCATGGAAAAATAGCCGCCGACAGCCCGACTTCCGATCTTCGCACCCGCTTCGGCAACAGCGCATCCATTCATATTCAGGCAGCTGGCTGTACTCAAAATCAGCTTGAAAAAATGCTATCTTCTTTAGACGGCGTTTCTTCTGTTCGCTTCATTGAAGAGGATTCGGATGCTCTAACCATTCCATCTTCTGTTAAAAAAAGATGCGGAGCTGTTGTCTCCGTTTCCGGCGACAACGAAATACGGCCTCTGATTGTTTCCGGCATTGCCGAAAAGGGATGGACCTTATACGACATAGCTCTGCAGCGCAACAGCCTCGAAGATGTCTTTAGAACTTTAACAACAGGAGGCGTTCAATGAAAAATCCGAAAGCTGTAATTTTAAAACGTGAACTTTCTGCTTATTTTACAAGCCCTGTGGCTTATATAGTTTCAGGCTTATTTATTGTCTTTTCAAGTTTTTTGTTTTTTGCAATCTTTTTCCTTCAAAACAGGGCAGAGCTGCGGCAGTTTTTTTCAAATCTTCCCATGCTCTTTGCTTTTTTTATTCCCGCAATAACGATGCGCCTGTTTTCCGAGGAGAGGCGGAACGGCAGTTTAGAAACGCTGCTTACATTGCCTGTAACATCGTTCGATGTCGTAATTGGAAAATACCTTGCGGCGTTCTGCTTTAGTCTGTGCATGCTTGTTCCCACAATTGCCTATGTTATAACAGTATTTATTTTCGGCAAGCCGGATCTTGGCCCCTTAATCGGCGGATACCTCGGCGCTGTTTTTTTAGCAGCCTCTTTTTCTTCAATAGGTTTGTTTGCTTCTGCCGTAACAAAGAATCAGATACTCTCTTTTTTTATAGCCTTTGCTCTGTGTATAGTTCTTGCGCTGGCAGACAGTTTTTTAGTGTTTCTTCCTTCTCCTGTGGTCGGCCTTCTCCAGTATTTTAGTGCAGGAAGCCATTTTACTTCAATTTCAAGAGGCATCATAGATACACGCGATATTGTGTATTTTGTCTCTATCACTGCTGTGTTCTTAACACTCACAGTAAAAGTACTTGATACTCGGAGGGCAGGATAATGAAAAAAATTCTCAACTGGATAACGGGAGACAAAAGTGATTTTATACTTTTTATTATTCTTCTTGTACTGCTGAATATTGTGAGTTTAAATCTTTTTGCCCGTTTAGACCTTACGTCTTCAAAATCATATTCTCTTTCAAATGAAAGTAAACAGCTTGTAAAAACTCTGGAACAGCCACTTTCTGTTAAAGTTTTTTTTACAGAAAATCTGCCTTCACCTTACAATACAGTCGGTCAGTATCTTAAGGACCTGCTCATAGAATATAAGGGAGAAGCAAATAAAAACTTTTCATTTGAGTTTTTTGACACCCGCAAAGAAGAAAATGCAGAACTCGCAGGAAATTATATGCTTCAGCAGGTGCAAATTCAGGAAGTAAGCGACACCGAAGTAGGATTGAAAAATGCCTATATGGGACTGGTTCTTATTTATGCAGACCGCATAGAAAAAATTGACGGCTTAACCAGTGCAGATGGGCTTGAATATAAGCTTACCACATCTATGAGCAGAATGGTCGCTACGACAAGTGCTTTATCAGGCCTTGACGGAGAAGTGAACCTGACGCTCTACCTGAATTCTGAACTTGATCAGTTTAATATAAGCGGTTTTTCTTCCGTGGAAACAAGTGTTGTTCAGGCGCTTTCTTCGGTGAACAGCAAAAATATGAACCGCATACGGTATGAGAAAATTACACCTGCAGAGACTGATATTGCCTCTCTTTCTGAACAATACGGAATACAGATGATTTCCTGGAAGGATGAAGCGTCCCGGGATAAAGCAGGAGCCCTCGGTCTTGTATTATCATACAAAGATACCTTCCGGCTTGTTCCGCTCAAAATTGTACGAGGCTTTTTCGGCGGTTTCGGCGTTACAGGAATTGAAGAGCTTGAGCAAAGTATATCTGAGGGACTAAAAGCTCTTGTTTCGCGCTCTACAGAAATAGGCTATGTTACCGGGCATTATGAAAAAGATCTTTCCAACACCGAAAACGGTTCTGCAAATTTTGCAAAAATGAATAATGATATGTACAGCTTTAAAGAACTTGATCTTGTCAGAGACGAGATTCCGGGAAGCATTACAAACCTTATTATTAACGGACCGCAGACAGAGTTTGCAGACGAAGAGCTGTATAAAATTGATCAGTTTTTAATGCGCGGAGGAAATCTCACCGTTTTCCTTGATCCCTATAACGAAGTTCAGGGAGAAATGTCTCAGTATTCCGGAATGCCCGAATTTGTTGAGAATAATACCCGGCTGGAGACTCTCCTTGAAAAATACGGAGTAAAGCCGGAAAAGAAATTTGTTCTTGATTCTGCCTGTTATACATCTAATCAGCAGGGGTACGGAACACTCAATTTTTACTATATTCCTCTTCTTCATAAAGATACCCTTGATCAGAAAAACCCGATATCGTCGAACCTTTCATATGTGCTTATGTATCAGATGGGGCAGTTAACACTCACCGATTCTGCAGCAGGTGATAAAAAAATAACAGTGCTTGCAAAGTCGTCGCCCAAGGCATGGACAGTGAGCGGTGCAGATTTTATACCTAATCCCATGTATCTGTCTGTTCCCTCTGATGATGCGCTGACTCAGGAAAATCTTGTTATTCTGCTTGAAGGAAAATTTGAAAGCGCATTTGACAAGGCCCCCGAACAGAAAATTTCGGGCGATGATAATTCTCAAAAACAGGCATCATTGCTCTCTGCCGACAATCACCTTTCAAAGAGTGTGCAAAACGGAAAAGTCCTTATTGCAGGAGGATCGTATATTACCGGTCAGACACTTATTGACGAATACGGAAGCCAGCCGATTTCATTGTTTGTAAGGAATGCAGTAGATTACATGAACGGGAACGAAGATCTGTGCATCATGAGAACTAAGGGGCTCGGTTTGAATGTATTGAAAATCTCAAATCAAAAGCAGGCATCTTTTGTTAAGTCATTTAATACTTACGGTCTGCCTCTGCTTATAGCCCTCGGCGGATTAATCGTCTGGAGACTGCGTGTAGTACGGCGTAAAAAAATCCAAAAACGGTATATGGGAGAAAATGCATGAAACCAAGAAAAATAATATTGCTTGCAGGTATTTTAGCACTCACGCTTGTTTTAGTTCTTCAGCTGGTGCTGGCCGGCGGATCAAAAATCCGCTACCTGACTCTAAAAGAATTTCCGGATATGCTTCTTATAGAAAAAAACGGAAGTGATGCAATAAAGGCAGAAAAAAAATCTGATGAGCTTTTTATACTTAATGATTCAATAACTGCAGACACAGGATCTGCTTCTGCTATGTTTTCAGAAATTGAAACAATAAAAATTATTGACACTGTTGCAAACTCTGTAACTGATGAAGCAGAACTTGAACGATACGGGCTTAAGCCGCTGTCTGTAATTACCGTAACGGCACAAAAAGACGGAAAAATTATTCGTACATTGAAGATTGGAAAGGCTGCCTCTTCCGGGGCTCAGACCTACGCTCAGATCGATACCTCGAGCAATGTTGTTCTTGTTTCGGGCTATCTGCGGTCTTATTATGAAAAAACATTGGAAGACTTAACGATGAAGGAAGAAGCTGAAGAAGAAGTAGATGATTCGTCAAGTGAAGACGGAGACTTGCTGCTGAACAGCGTTCAGGAGTAAGTGATAAGCTGTATAGAGTTTGTATGATTGATAAAAAACCCCTTTGCTGGACACACATCCGGCAAAGGGGTTTTTTATTCGCTTACGAGTTAGCCGCCTATTGTCAATGCAAATCCAAATCTTTACAAAGCGGAAGAGTACTCATATACTGGAAATGAGCTGGTGAACTTCCTAGATTTGTGGGGGTTAAGTCCGAGTGATGCTCAGAATAATGATATCTATGATATGAATAAATCAGATCCTTCCAATAAGAAATGCACTCAAAGCGATATTGATAAAGCAATAAACAAGATTGAAGAATCAAAATGGGGAAAAACAACAGGTAAAGAAGTCGTTGATAAATTAAATGATATGAATGAAAATGGTAAAATAAATATTTCAGACGTATCAAAAACCCTCAAAGACGCAGATGGGTATTATTCAAGAAGAACAGGAGAAATAACAATTGATGAAAATCTATCGGGTTGGGATCTAGAACGTGTTTTAGTCCATGAAGGTACACAT
>JAKJFV010000149.1 GCA_022704725.1 Spirochaetota bacterium | reverse complement strand
GGAAACGCAGTGGAAAGAAACTATTCCAAGCGTTTAAGCCGCGAAGCCTATCGTCTGTATAAGACACACCTGAACACCGGTTATGATTTGTTGTTTTTAATCTATCCCGGAAATGATTCGTTCCGCACACGGTGTGTTCAAATTCGAACTTTATGCAAAAAAGCAGGGTTAACCAGGTAATGAAAAAGCTGTTGACGCAATTTTTTTGCCTATTAATACGATTTTATCAAGTCTGCATTTCACCCTTTTTTCCTCCAAAATGTAGGTATTATCCTACGTGTTCTGCCTATACACTTGAAGCAATAAATAAATACGGACCCTTTAAAGGTTTGTTTATGGGAATTAAACGGATACTGCGATGTCATCCTTTTCATGAAGGCGGCTACGATCCAGTTCCCTAAAGTTTTAAGAAAATAGTACGGATTTTAAATTTTACAGGAGCATTAGAATGGAAAAAAATACCGTTTGGGCCGTGGTTTTATCGGGCCTGGTATTAATTATTTTCATGTTTATACAGACAACATTTTTCCCGGCAGCTCAAAACGCTGTACCGGATATGAGTTCTACTCAAGCAGTTTCTGCTGATGGAACTATACCTGTTATAAATGAGGCTGCATCGGTAAGTTCTTTTACTGTGGAGAAAGCCGCAGCAGAAGAGCAATCAGTAAGTGAAGAAACTTTTGTTGTTCAGACTAATAAGGTTAAAGTAACTTTAACGAACAAAGGCGGCGACATAATCGGCTTTGAACTTATGGATCACAAAGACGGTGAAGCCGGTGTTCAGATGGCTGACAGTATTTCTAAGGCAAACAGGGCTTTTGCTTTGTCTTTCGGCGGGTATAAGGCCCCAATTATTGATGAAGTATTTAGTGTAAAAAAAATAGATGATTTAACATACGGATTTTATAAAAAATTTACTGTTTCCAATACAGACGGTTCGGCTAATTCTTTTACACTTGTTAAACAGTATACATTTAATCAAGATGACTACATGTTCAAACTGGATATAATGATTGACGGTGAAGAGGGTATGAAGGGGCTTGATTTTAATAATGCAGCGTATACCTTAAGAACATCACCTCAAATTGGACCGCACTTTAATAAAAAACAGGACAGGTACGAAACAAGAACATTTATGTCTTATACTGATTCAAAACGTAAAAAGCAGGTTCTTGGGGATAATGCTGTTAAAGAATATGAAAAATCATATACATGGACAGGTGTAGGCGGGAAATACTTTGCAATTTTAGCAGCTCCTGTTCAACCCGTTTCCATGGGAAGTGTTTTTTATTCAACTGTAATTGAGCAGGATGAGTATGCAAATGCTCAGGTTCTGCTTACAAGAAAACCCATAGCACAGAAAAATATTCAGGATACTTATTACATTTATATTGGTCCTAGAACAGAAAAGAGTCTTAAGATTTATAATACAGCTTCAGAAAATGATTGGAACCTTGCCGGTTTAAGGCTTGATGATAGTCTTGAATCTACAGGAATTTTGTCATGGCTTGAAGCTATTATGAAATGGTGTATGGAATTTTTCTATAAATTAATTCCAAACTGGGGTGTTTCAATTATTTTAATGACAATTCTTTTAAAGATTGTTTTATTCCCCCTTACAAAGAAAAGTTCTGTTTCAACTTTAAAAATGCAGGAATTACAGCCTCAGATTAAAGAATTACAGGACAAATACAAGGCAACTCCGGAAAAATTGAATGTGGAAATGGCTAAGCTTTATAAGGAAGCCGGTCATAATCCGATTATGGGCTGTCTGCCTATGTTGATTCAGTTTCCAATAATTATTGCTATGTTTAATCTGTTTAATAATTATTTTGAATTCCGCGGTGCAATGTTTATTCCCGGCTGGATTCCGGATTTATCTGCTCCCGACAGCATTTTTATGCTTAATTTTTCTATACCCTTTTTAGGAAATCATATTAGAATATTGCCTGTTGTTTATTTAATTTCTCAAGTCTTTTTTGGAAAAATTACACAATCAAACACTAACGCCGGGGCTAGCGGTGCCCAGATGAAAATACTGACAATGGGTATGCCGTTCTTTTTCTTCTTCATCTTTTATAATTCGCCTTCAGGATTGTTAATTTACTGGACAATAAGCAATTTACTGCAGATGGTTCAGCAGCTTGCAATTAATAAGATGATGCATGCTAAAAAAATTGAACTTGCATTGAATAAAGGTCCTGAAAAACCTGTATTTACTGCAAAGAAAAAAAAGAAGTAAGAAAGTAAGGTCTTTTTCGTGCGGTGTTTATGCCGCACTATAAAATAAGATAAAATTTTATTTGCGCGAGGTGCGTTATGGTATATGAATATGAAGCAAAAACTGAAAAGGAAGCTATTGAACTAGCAGCTTCCGAACTAGGGCTTGAAAGAGACCAGTTTGATGTAGAAATTCTTGAAGCACAGAAAACCGGTCTTTTTAAAAAAGGCTATGTTAGAATTCGTGTGCACACGGAAGATGCAGTAGAAAGAGTCGATCCTGAATTTGACGGCCGTATGCCCAAAAATGAACGGCTTTTTACCGATCCGTTACCCCAGGATGAGTTTGAAAAGCAACTCGTAGATTTTATTGCGTCTGTTATTAGAAAGATGGGCTATGAAGTGAGCGTGGATGTTATGTTCCGTGAAGATCATAAGATTGGAATACGCTTGAATTCATCACACTCATCAATTCTTATTGGGAAAAAGGGAAAAAATCTTGATGCCTTACAGCTTCTTGCAAATGTATATGCAAGCAAACTCGGCCGCGGTGATGACAGAATTGTTTTAGATACTGAAAATTACCGTATTAGAAGAGAAGAATCTCTGGTTCGTCTTGCGTATACAACTGCAGACAAGGTTAGAACTACAAGAAATTCTTTACTGCTTGAGCCTATGAATCCTTTTGAAAGAAGATTAATTCATACTACTCTAAATGATATTGGAGATGTAGAAACAAAAAGTGAAGGAGAGGGGTTGTATAAGCAGGTAAGGGTTATTTACAAAGGCGTTTATTAGAATGATTAACATAAAAAAAGGTATAAGTTATTTCTTATACCTTTTTTATACTGCAGTTATAATCTTTTCACAAACTTCAAATACCGGAGCAAAAATGAGTTTAGAGGAGCTTTATGGCCCTCAAACTGCAAATATATTAAGGTCCGAAGGAAAGATTATGTACGTTCCGGACCTGAAAAAGGGCGAAGATCTAAAGTATTTTTTAAAGACGCCTTTAGTATTAGAGGGTGTGAACCGCTGGTATTCAATGAAACAAGAAAAACCGGTTTTTGAAATTGAAGCTGTGTATCTTATTGATAAGCCGGTTAATGAACGAAATACTGTTAATACAAAAAAAACAGCAGGTATTATGACATCATTATCTAAAATGAAAGGGATAATGTATTATTCAAACACCTGGAAAAAATATGAAGTATTGTATGAAGAATCTCATTTAATTGATTCATATGAGGCACAAAACAAAATAATGGATCCTGTTTATAGTGATGTAGACGGTTTAAATTTATTTGTAAAGCAAAAAGATAACTCTTATGGTGAATATGTTATGGAAATGGATTATTCCCAAAGCGGAAATGAAATATCTTTTTATATGATAAATAAAGACCCTTTAAAATTTTTATTTTTTAAAGCTTTGGAAAAAGAAAATATGCATGTTTTTCTACATACTTTGGATATTGAAACGCATATAATTGCATATTTATTAATAAGGGCAGATTATTTTGAAACAGCGCTTTTTACCGGAGTAGTTGAAAAATCCTTGACTGCTCGAATTGATGCAATTTGTAAATGGTTCATAGATTCATATAATGAGGGAGGTCAACAATGACAGTACGTAAAATCTTAAGTGCATTGGTTTTTTCCTTTGCAATAATATCTTTTGGAGGATGTTCACCTATGAGCGAAAGCATGAAGGCTATTGAAGGAAAAGATGGTGTGTTTGCAATTATTGAAACAACACGCGGTGATATTGTATTACAGCTGGAGTATAAAAAGACTCCCTTAACTGTAACAAACTTTGTTGGTCTGGCTGAAGGTACGCTTGATGTATCGAAGGGAAAAAAATTTTATGATGGTCTTAAATTTCACAGAGTTATAGCAGACTTTATGATTCAGGGCGGTGATCCAAAGGGCAATGGAACAGGCGGACCGGGTTATAAGTTTGCTGATGAGTTTGATGATTCTTTAAAACATACCGGACCAGGTACTCTTTCTATGGCAAATTCGGGTGCGAATACTAATGGAAGCCAGTTTTTTATTACGCATGTTGCAACACCCTGGCTAGACGGCAAACATACTGTTTTTGGTAAGGTTTTAGCCGGTCAAAAGGTTGTAAACGACATTAAGCAGGGAGATCTTATTAAAACTGTTACTATTGTAAGACAGGGTGATGAGGCCGAAAAATTTACAGCTACACAGGATGATTTTAATAAGCTTACATTAGATGTTACTAAAAGAAATAGAGAAAAAGCAGAAGCAGCTATGGCTGGCGTAATTGCAGAGATTGAGAAAAAATTTCCCGGTGCAGAAAAAAATGATGATGGTATTTACTACATAATTAAAAAAGAAGGAACCGGAGCAAAAACCGGAAAAGGGAAAAATGTTGCGGTGCACTATACAGGATACCTAATTGACGGTTCAGTATTCGATTCTTCAGAAGGAAGAGCTCCTCTTGAATTTACTGCAGGAGCAGGACAGATGATTCCCGGTTTTGATGTAATGGTTCAGGACATGAGACTTGGAGAAAAAAGAACAATAGTTCTTCCTCCTTCTATGGCATACGGATCTGCAGGTGCAGGCGGTGTAATTCCTGGAAATGCCTACATTGCCTTTGATGTTGAACTTACAAAGGTAAAATAGACAGAGCTGAGCAATTTTGATATTATGAAGCTGTATCCTTGACGGGTACAGCTTTTTTTATTTATTTAATACGTATTCGGGGAGAGAAATGAAAAAAATAATTAGTATTATAGTT
>JAKJFV010000148.1:350-5007 GCA_022704725.1 Spirochaetota bacterium | reverse complement strand
AGATAAGCCCCCGTCCAAGGGACTTCTTACTGCATGAGCACCCTTATTAAGCACGTGGGTATAAATCTGGGTAGTTTTTAAGTCAGTATGACCTAAGAGTTCTTGAACTGTGCGTATATCATAGCCGTCTTCTAGCAGATGTGTCGCAAAGGAATGCCTAAAAGTATGACAGGAGGCTTTTTTTGTAATACCTGCCTTAATGACGGCCTCATGAACAGCATTTTGCAGTATAGACACATCCATATGATGCCGCCCTTCTTCTCCGGTTTCACGATTTTTCCATCTTCTTTCTTGAGGAAAAACCCACTGCCATGCCCAGGATATATCAGCCTTTGGATATTTTGCCATAATATTATACGGTAAATAGACTCTCCCAAAACCCGCTTCTAAATCTTTCATAAATATTGATTTAACTCTTTCTAAATGTTCTCTTAACTCTTCTTTGATCGCGGACGGAAGCATCGTTCTTCTGTCCTTTCCGCCCTTACCGTTTCGTATAGTTATTTCATTTCTATCAAAATCAATGTCCTGAACTCTTAGT
Organism: Spirochaetota bacterium; assembly: GCA_022704725.1. Lineage (GTDB taxonomy): Bacteria > Spirochaetota > Spirochaetia > Treponematales > Treponemataceae > JAAZLA01. The sequence goes on along the minus strand of JAKJFV010000148.1, from coordinate 4,466 downwards.
TCAACGCATTCATCTACGCGCATTCCTGTACCATACAGTAATTTTGCGGCAAGTTTATTGCGATCTGTTAAGTGTACAAGTACTTTTCTTATTTCTTCCCTGCTGAAAACAACCGGAACGCGTATTTTTTTCTTTGCACGTATCACGCCATCCAATGCTGATATTTCATATTCCAATATATTTCTATAAAAAAAAAGTACTGCAGCTAACGCCTGATTTTGTGTTGAGGGACTAACTTTTTGTTTAACTGCCAAATTGGTTAAAAAGGTATTTATGTCTTCTTCTCCAAATTTGCAGAAGTTTGTTTTCTTTGTATAGCAAAGAAAACTTTGAAACCAGGCTGAGTATGCCTTTATGGTCCTTTGACTATATTGTTTTGTTTTTAGCGTATCTATATATTTTTTTTGTGTTGACGCAGTAAAATTATCAGCTTCATTATTCTGTGTATTAAAAAGACCCGAATAATATAAGGCATGTAGAAGCCGGTTAACGCTATCTTCATTGTAAGGGCAGATACTGATTTTTTTATTATGGTAATGAGTAACATAGCGGAATGAATTTAGTATAGATATTCCCGATTCGAGTTCTTCATTATAAACAATGAGTATACAGGCCTTAAGACAAAAGACAGCCAGTTCCATATTCCGCTCCATGTTATAGGTGACAACTCCTATTGAACCAAGTTGTCTACTACTTTATAGACCGAACTATGTAGTTTTCTGCGCGTCGATAATAAAAAAATATTTTTTAGACTTTTTTATATATTATCAACAGGCACATTGAGCAAAACTCTCAGCATATTTCCGTGCCGCCGGAACTTGCTACGGATCTACGGGAGAATATCTCCTTCCAAAACACCTTTACTAAGATTAGTATTTTGATTAAATTCATTATAGAGTATAAATAAAAAAATGGGAAATCTTTTTTTCTCTGAACCTAATAATTGTTAAGTCCGCCGGGTTTTACCTGAAAATGGCTGAATTCCATACTAAAGGAAGCTCTACCCTGTGTAACTGATCGCAAATTTGTAGAAAATCCGAACATTTTTTCCATCGGGGCTTGGGCATGTACCACTTCTATTGCCGGCTTCGACTCAAGACTCTGTATAATACCGCCTCTTTGTGTTACCTGACTCATAGCCTCCCCTACAAATTCTTTTGGGCTTAAAATATCAACATTCATTACGGGTTCAAGAAGCTCTGCGTTTGCCTTTGTACAGGCTGCATCAAAGGCGGATGCAGTACAGGCTTCGAATGCAAAGGTTGTAGATGTAAGGTCTGAATATTGTATTTCTGTAATTGTTACGGCTATATCGGTACAGGGGTATCCGTACTTTATTCCGGAAGTTAATGAATTCTGAATACCGTTTTCTATTGCATCAAATATTTCACCCGGTATGTTTCCTTTTTTTACATTACAGGTATAGGTATTTCCTGCATTAGGATTCGGCTCTACATGTATCGATATACCGGCAGTAGTTTCTTTTCCGCCGAGTACCTTCGAAAAGATTTCTGTGTGATCGGTCTGAGCTGTTATTGATTCTCTATATGTTACTTGTGGTTTACCGACTTTTGCCGCCACTTTAAAATCATCGAGCATTCGTGTTACCAGTACATCAAGGTGAAGTTCTCCCATTCCAGAGATTATCAGCTGACCTGTTTCACTGTCGTCGCGGGATGTGAAGGTGGGGTCTTCTTTTGATAATATTTCAAGCGTGTCTTTGAGTTTATCACGATCAGAAAGTGTTGAGGGTTCTATAGAAACTGATATTACCGGCTCCGGGAAGTGCATTTTCTCTAGGAGTATGGGCATTCCCTCTGTTCCGACGGTATCTCCTGTCTGTGCATTTTTAAGCCCTATAATGACGGCTATATCTCCTGCACTAACGGCGTCCATCGGTTCGCTTTTATTTGAATGCATCCGCAATATTCTATTTACCCGTTCTCTCTTCTTTTTACCGACATTAAATATCTGGTCTCCGTTTTTAATTTTTCCGGAATACATTCTCACGTAACAAAGGCTTCCTGCCTCTCTGTCGTATTGTATTTTAAAAATTAAACCAAGAGGAATTCCTGCTGCATCACATGGAACAGGTACAGTTTCCTCTTTTTTTATATGGAAACCGGATGCAGGGGGTACTTCATCGGGAGCAGGCAGATAGTAAACGACAGCATCAATGAGCGGCTGTATTGCGATATTCTTCCTTGCAGATCCGCATAAAAACGGTACAAAGGTTCTATTTATTGTACATTTTCGTATTTCTTTTTTCAATAATTCAGCTGATATTTCCTCTCCTGCTAAATAAAGCTCTGCAATCTCATCATTATATGAAGCAGTTTCATCAATGAGTTTTTCTCTCCACGCAAGAGCCTCATCCAACCGGGACGGGTCAATATCAGTCTTAATGATTGTTTCGCCCTCTGTTTCCGGGTCAAAACGGTATTCCTTCATCTCTATTAAATCAATTATGCCTTCAAAATTACTTTCTTTTCCTATTGGAATTTGAAGGGCGGCAGCTCTTGTACCGAATTTATCGGACACATCCTTCATCGCTCCGTAAAAGTCTGCTCCTATGCGATCCATTTTATTAACAAAGCAGATTCTGGGAACCTTATATTCATCAGCCTGGCGCCACACTGTTTCGGTTTGAGGCTGTACTCCGCCGACTGCGCAGATAACTGCTACCGCCCCGTCAAGCACGCGCAAAGATCTTTCAACCTCTGCTGTAAAGTCTACGTGTCCGGGTGTATCTATAATGTTTATTTGATGATCTTTCCAATAGGTTGTTGTTGCGGCACTCTGAATGGTAATACCGCGCTCCTGCTCCTGAGCCATCCAGTCCATGGTAGCAGCACCTTCGTCTATTTCACCAATTCGATGGATTTTTCCTGTGTAAAATAAAATTCGCTCTGTTGTTGTTGTTTTTCCGGCATCAATGTGGGCCATTATGCCTATATTTCTCATTGTATGTAACATATAATAACCTTTATGCCTTCAGCAGCTTTTACACTGCTTTGTGCAATCTTTTAATGGTATACTTTTTATTATACTTATAACATGAGTAATATTCAATGACCCGGAAATCCACCATACTTATTTGCTTAATCAAAAAGTGAATCAATTTCCTTATGATACAGTTCAAATATTTTATGACGCATCAGTTCCTGTTTGCCTGAAAGTTCTTTACCGACACTGAATGATTCACAAAGAAGAGCAAATTTAAATACGCGTTCACAGGTTCTAAAATCTGAAGCTTGATTAATTCTTGCATCAATGTGTTCCCGAATTAAATTCAATATTTCAGGTGTTTCAAGAAGTACTTCATAATTCTCATACGCTATATTATTTTCTTTTGCATAGGCCATAACTGCGTCTTTTACTGGTACAATAAGTGCACCAAGATACTTTTTATCCTGCCCGACGAGTACTGCAGTTTCAATATAAGGGCTTGCACACATGGCGCCCTCTATACCCGATGGCTCAATATTTTCACCACCCAGCAGAACTATAGTGTCTTTTGCGCGGCCTGTAATCTTTATTTCATTATCATACGTCATCATGCCGAGATCGCCGGTATTAAACCAGCCGTCTTTATCAATTGCGTTTTCTGTTAAATCAGGTCTATTGTAATACCCCTTCATTATCTGATCGCCTTTTGCAAGAATAAGGCCCTTTTTACCAGGTCCTAATGGCTCCATGGACACTATTGTTCCCTGATTTTCCGCAACTATTTTTATCGTTGCAGAAGGATACACGTATCCTACGCAGCCCGGCCGCGCAAATCCGCAGCTTCGAAAAGCCAGAATGGGTGCGGCTTCTGTAATTCCGTAGCCTTCAAGCAGTTTAAAGCCTATTGCCCGGTAAAAGGCATCAGTCCCGCTCTGCAGTGCCCCCCCGCCCGATATTGCAGCGACAAAACGGCCGCCCAGTTTTGCACGTATTTTTTTGTAAATAAGAACTTCTCCTAAGCCGTATAGGGGACTAAGAAAAATAAAGGGAATTAGTCCTGCAAAAAAGTCAAAAATTCTCGGTTTTTTTGTAAAACGGCAGACTCTTCCGGTTACGTGTTCGTATCCCCAGATAAATTTTTTACCAACGCTTATAAAAAAATTGAAT
>JAKJFV010000148.1:0-268 GCA_022704725.1 Spirochaetota bacterium | reverse complement strand
CACTGCGGTTTTATGGCTTCTAAATCAGGAAGCATGGCAGCGGCTATCGGCTTTGAATAAGCGAGCCCGCTTTTAAAGGTGATTGCAAGGTACTGTATGACACGTTCAAAGCTGTGCCAGACAGGAAGAACACTGAGCCACATATGACCCGGCTGAACAGTCATGACATTGTGAACAACTTCACACTGGGCTAGATAATTCCGGTGAGTCAGCATAACGCCCTTAGGAGTTCCTGTTGTTCCAGATGTAAAAATAATTGTAGCAAGGT
>JAKJFV010000147.1:2817-5026 GCA_022704725.1 Spirochaetota bacterium | reverse complement strand
AGCACAGCAGCACCATTGATTACGGCATAAGTGAATCTATGATTACTTATTGGAAAAAAAATATAATTGAAATTTTACGTACGGGAGGAGTGCTATGAAAAAATCACCAGTCTTTGTTTTCATTGCAGGAGCGCTTTCTTTGCTGGTTCCGACAACAGGCCGTTTTGCTTACGGCATCGTACTAGTTCTCGCATTATTATTTATTACTTTTTTTACTTCGCTTTGCAGATCCCTCTGTCATAAACTTGCATTGGATGAATTTATTGTTCCTGTCTGCCTTATTTTTTTAAGTGTTTGTACAGTACTTTTTAAACAGATTCTTATGCTGTTTTCACCAATACTTGCTTTTACCCTCGATTTTTCATTGTATCTTGCGTCTCTTTCTTCACTCATACTTGGTTTCGTTTTTTCTGATTATTCAAACGGGACACTAGCATTCTTAGGCAGCAATATGAAACACGCGTTTTTATTCTCACTATTTGCACTTTTTTCTCTATTTTTTTAGAGATTACTTCGGATACGGCACCTTTACACTGCCGGCAAGAGAGGGAATAATAGCATATAATCTTCCTTCCTTTCATTTTTTTGAACATTCTTTTTTCTGGTCATCAATTCCCTTTGCCTTATTGTTTCTATCTCTCCTCCTAGCAATTTTTACACTTGTTAATAGGAAGTTTGATATTATTAGAAGGAAGTACTACTAATGATAAGCGTATTTTTTTACTTCATCTTTTACTCTTCTGCGGTGCTCTTATACGGCGCAGGAATACGGCACTGTGTAGTTTCTTCAAAAAAAGGCGATACCATATTTTTCCGCTTTTTAAAGGCGGTACTGTGTATTTTTTCCAGTGTAAGCATTTGCTGGTTTTTATACCGCACCTTATTAGCACCTCTTTTTCTTGAGGATTTGCTTTTCCCTATGATTATGCTTTGCTATCTTCCAATCAACAGCTGTTTTAATTACATTTTTAAAACAAGTTTTGAAAAATCCATGCCTGAGTTTACTGTTTCTTTACTATGCGTAATTTTAGGAATAACACACAGTATTTCTTATACACAGGCTCTCCTTATTTCCCTGAGTTCCAGTATAAGTTACTATGCCTTTATTCCGGTCTTATTTGCGATCCGCAAGCGATTGGAATATGCCGATCCTGTGCAGGAGTTTAAATCCGGAAGTCTTATATTTATCAGTATTGCAGTTATTATGCTCTGTCTATATTCTTTTCATATTTCATGGCTTCCCCTAGGAGGCTTCTAATGATTCTTCTCATATTTTTCCTGTTTCTTTTTATTCTTTCATGTACACTTTTATATATACTCTTTTATACGATTATTCCCCAAATTTCAGGAACAAAACCCGATTTTTTTTCACAGGACGATACCGATTTTTTAAAATTGCCTGCAGTAAATACTCCATTCAATCATGATAAAAAACGCGCTCTTGTCTTTTGTTCTCCGGACAAAAAATTCTCATTACGCAGGTTTATTTATGCAGGGCATAAGGACTGTAATCTATTTAAAACACTTTATGAGGCGGAATATGACTGTTCATTGGGATGCATCGGGTTTGGGTCCTGTATATCGCACTGTCCGCAGGATGCAATCATCATAAAGAATAATACCGCAGTAATCACAGAATCATGTAACGGATGCGGTAAGTGTATACCTCATTGTCCTAATAACCTCATCAAGCTCGTGCCGGCAGCCCAGGATTTTGTCGTTCAATGTTCGTCTCACGACGGAAAAAATACCTCATGTTCAGAAGCCTGTACTGCCTGCGGTTCGTGTTTAGATCCCTACATTTACAGCGGGTTTTCAATTGTTAATAATTTAGCAGTCTCTGATTATAAGCCAAACCATGATAAATCCGGATTTGCAGCAAAATGTCCGTCAAAAACAATAAAAAATATGGAACTTACAGAAAAAAATGACTTTAAATTCTGGAAGCTATGTTATAATATACTACACAAATCTCAAGATAGTGGTGAATCTGAAATATGGGAATAGTCCATGTCTGTTTTATTATGCACTCGCAGATGCATGAAACAGAGCTTAACAACATAGAACAGCTGTATCAAAGCTCTTATAAGAAATTACTCACTTTTTTATATTCTCATCCGAAATTTCAGTTTACTTTTCATTTATCCGGATCCTTTCTGGAATGGCTGAGTAAATACCATGAAGAAGTAATAGAACTTTTATCGGAACT
>JAKJFV010000147.1:0-2744 GCA_022704725.1 Spirochaetota bacterium | reverse complement strand
ATGATCCGCTTTTCCCTCTGATACTGCCTGTTGACCGTGCAGGTCAAATTGAACTTTTAACAACAAATCTCAGGAAACTCGTAGGAAAACGACCCAGAGGTATTTTTTTACCCAACAGTGTATGGGATCCGTCCCTTTTATCCTGTTTTAAAACATGCGGTATAGAATATTTGGTCCTTGACAGCAGACTCATAGAAACAGACAGACATTCATCTTTAAGCACGCCGAAAATAATTGAAGATATGGGAAAAACTCTTTCAGTAATTCCCCTGAGGCAGGATACGCTTCCCGATTCCAGTATCAGCCCCGAGCAGTATTATAAAAAAATTATTACGCAGGGAGAGTCTGAAAAAGATGCAATTTTCTGTATTTCTCTGTCGCCTGACCAAATAACGGATCTTGCTTCGACACAGTGGCTCGAGCGCTTTTATGAACTGGTGACAAGCAGTTCCCTTATTGATTTTTCTATTCCTTCAAGGTACTTAAAAATTAATCAAATATGTGAGAGAGTTTTTATTCCGCCGGGATGTATACACTGCAGCAGTCTCCAGGACAAAAACAAGCCTGCAACAATCAGAAATTTCTTATATTCTCTTCCTGAGACACAGGCACTGTATGCTAGAATGATGTATGTAAGCCTTTTGGTAAATCAGTACCGTGGAGACAAATCACGGAAAAAGTCCGCTAGAGAATTCTTGTGGCAGGCGCAAAACAGTAATGCATTTTTGTTTCATGAAGGAAACGGTATTCGATCTTATTATGCATTACAGGAAACAGCTTTCAGACACCTATTACAAGCCGAAAAAAGTGTTAGAGATATTGCTGGAAGCGGTATTACAGAGTCCAGCATCAGTTTCGATTACGACATGGATGGATTAAAGGAATATCTGTTTCACCAGGCCGACTATAATGCTTTTATTTCTGCTGCAGGAGGCATTCTATTTGAGCTGGATGTATTATCATCCAACAGAAATTACTGCAATACAATTCAAAGAGTTAAAAAATATGACTGCATAACAGATTCTTACTCAAAAAAAATGTTCATAGATCATTTTATTGAAGAGGATTGTTTCCCAAAATTTTTGCAGGATGCATCGCAAACTTCTGCCATTTTTTCACAAATTCAATACACAGAAATTTCTTTTGATTCATACAAAAAAGAAGTTCAGTTAAAAGCTTCCGCCTTATTCGGTCTGCTTCAGCAGCCTGTCAGTCTTAAAAAAATATACAGTCTTTCAAAAAACGGTATTAGAGTTCAGTATATTATTAAAAATAATAGTCCTCTTCCTCTAAAAGCAAAATTTGCAGTAGAATCTAACGTATCCATTCTCGAAGATGCCTCTGAACAGGTAATTGAACTTATATCAAATGAAAAATGCGAGCAGATCGATCCTTCAAAGTATTCTGTGCATCATACCGATATTTCACTGCTTCAAATTACAGACAATAATACCAATAATTCTTTCATTTTTGAGCCCAATGAAGTATCAGGGCTTAGTATTCAGCCCTTAACAATTACAAGACCCCTCGGTGAAAAACTGGAAACTTTTCAGCAGGCTACAACATTCTGTTTTTTTTGGGATCTGACTATTGCGCCAGGGTACGAAATTGAAAAGATGCTGTTTTTAGGAATTAAGTCTTCTAAAAAAACTGCATCATCAAAACGTAAAAAACAATCCTAAAGCCCCATTGACACACAAGCATATAAAAAATTATCATATGCGTTATGAACAGAAAACTTATAACCTCAGCATTACCCTATGTAAACAATATTCCTCACCTGGGAAACCTTATTCAGGTGCTTTCTGCCGATGTTTTTGCACGTTTTTGCAGAAGCCGCGGTTATGATACTATGTATGTGTGCGGAACCGATGAGTATGGAACAGCCACAGAAACACGAGCACAGGAGGAGGGTAAAACCCCCAGAGAATTGTGCGATTATTATCATGATATTCATAAAGACATCTATCAGTGGTTTGATATTGCTTTTGATCATTTTGGAAGGACATCTACCCCCCAGCAGACAGAAATTGTTCAGACTATGTTTTTAGATCTCGATAAAAACGGTTTTATAAAAGAAAATACGATTGAACAGCTTTACTGTGACGATTGTAAAAGATTTCTTGCAGACCGTTATGTCCGAGGCATTTGCCCTCACTGCGGTTATGAAGAAGCGAGAGGAGACCAGTGTGAAAACTGCGGAAAACTTCTGGAACCTCAGGAATTGAAAAGTCCCCGATGTTCAACCTGTTCAAGCAGTCCAAAAATGAAATCGACAAAACATTTATATATAGATCTTCCGGCTATACAAAAAAAGTATAGTGTCTGGATGAATGAAGCTTCTGAACGCGGTCAGTGGGCTAAAAATGCTGTTCAAATGACACAGGCATGGATTCGTGACGGTTTACATGAAAGAGCTATAACAAGAGACTTAAAGTGGGGTATTCCTGTTCCCAAAAAGGGCTTTGAAGACAAGGTTTTTTATGTTTGGTTTGATGCCCCGATCGGATACATATCTATTACAAAGGCATTAACCGATGGTTTACAAAACCCTGATTATGACTGGAAATCATGGTGGCTTCCCGAAGAATCAAAGGCTTCCAACGCTTCTATCCCGGTAGAATTATTTCAATTTATAGGAAAGGACAATATTCCTTTTCATACTGTCATTTTTCCTTCTACCTTAATTGGGTCAGGTAAAAACTGGACTAAGCTGCATCACATGTCAAGCTCAGAGTACCTTA
>JAKJFV010000146.1 GCA_022704725.1 Spirochaetota bacterium | reverse complement strand
CTTCTTCGAGCCATACCGATAAACCTGTGTGTTTTTTATCGGGGCCTGAATATCTTGTCTGGCAGCTTTGCGGAGAAAAAACTACACTTCTCCCGGAAAAGAGATTTTTACCTGCTTATTGGACAGACACCGATATAAACAATACAGGGCTTTCTAAAAGTTCATTTCCGCCCTTTATTCTGCTGGGCGAAAAAAGCGGAAACCTGCTTCCAGATGTTTCAAAGGCCATGGGGCTGCCCCTGCAGTACGCCCCCTTACCGGTTTTTTGCGCAGGACCGGACTTTACATCTGCACTCATAGGTACAAATACCTTAAAGCCGGGAACTATTTGCGACAGGGCGGGATCAAGCGAAGGTTTTAATCTTTGCACCGAAAGGCCGCTCAACTCAGAAGAAATACGGAATCTTCCGTCTGTCATATATCCTTTTTTTAATGCCGGTATTCTCATACCGGACAGCGGAATCCGCTTTAGTACAGTAAAGAAAACAACAGAATTTGCCTCCTCTACATATGAGGATTACGTTTTGTATCTTCTAAACAACCGGCATGAAAAAGGCTACACACAAATGATACAATTAGCACAGGAATGCGGTAAAGCTCTCAACACACTTATTTCTTTGTATAATAAAAATATGGAACGCCGCATAAGTGTCACAGGCGGACAGGCGAGAAACAATGTTTGGCTCCAGTTTAAGTCATCAATAATGAATGCAGCAATCGATATTCCTTCCTGTACCGATGCCGAATTATTGGGGAATGCCGCAGCAGCCTTTTACGGACTAAATATTTTCCCCGACCTGTCAACCGCAGCTTCCTCTTTGTTTTCAATAGAAAAAACGCTCTACCCTGACGGAGATGCTAACTCCCTATGACAATTTATTCACTGCCTCAAAACCTCCGCACGATAATTTTTGATATTGACTCAACTTTGTATACAAATGCAGCCTATGCTCACGAACAGGTAGATATTCAAATTCGGTCTTTTGCAAAACTTCGTTCAATATCAGATAGCGAGGCACGAAAGATGGTGCACGATTACCGGCATTCGTGGTCGGTATCTCACAATGGTGAAAAAATAAGCCTTGGAAACACATTAACAGCCTTCGGGATTCCTATAACGCAAAGCATTGCATGGCGCAATGAACTTCTGGAACCGGCTCTTTTTTTAAACACAGATGCCAAACTTTATGATGAACTGCAGATTTTAAAAAATACGTATAACCTTATCTGTGTTACAAATAACCCTGTTCTTCCTGCCCGCAAAACCCTCGAAGCGCTTGGAGTCACCTCCCTTATTGATCACGTAATCGGGCTGGATACCTGCGGAGTCTCAAAACCTCATGAAAAGCCCTTTTTGCTTGCTGCCGAAAAAACAGGAGAAGATCCCAAAAACTGTCTTTCTGTCGGCGACCGCTACGATATTGATATATCCCTCCCTCTAACACTCGGTATGGGGGGAATTCTTGTGAGCGGTGTAGAAGAAGTATACGGATTACACACTCTTTTTGAAAAAAATTTACAAAAAGTATGATAAATGAATTAAGCTGTGATATAATTAAATAAATTTATTGAGAAATGTTTTTAGAGGCAGTATGGAAATACAACAGTTAGACGGTCCATTAGATTTCCAAGATAACAGCGGTTTATCCTTTTTCTTTGTCGGTGTCGGGAGTGCATTTTCAAAAGTTCATTTTCAAACAAATATTTTAGTCTGTAAGGGCAAAGATCATTTACTTATTGATTGCGGTACTCTATGTCCTTATGCATTGTGGAAATACGGTTCAAGTGTTACTAAGATTAAAAACTTTCTTATAACACATTCTCATGCCGATCACATCGGCGGACTGGAAGAAGTAGCTCTTATGGGCCGTTATGTCATAAAATCACGCCCTAAAATGATAATTACAGACGATTACAAGAAAATTCTGTGGGACCAGTCATTAAGAGGCGGTAATTCCTACGGAGAATTCGCAGATGGAGAGTATCTGCGGTTTGATGATTATTTTGAACAGGTAAAACCCGAGGTAATCGCAAAAAAACCCCGTTCCTTATTCCATGTACAATCAGGATCAATAGATATTAAGATGTTCAGAACAAAACACATACCGGATTCTGCGGGGTCATGGAGAAATTCCTTTTACTCCTGCGGAGTTCTTATAGATGAACGCATTTTATTTCCGTCAGATACCCGTTTCGACAAAGAACTCCTTGACTGGATGCTAGCGAAGTATCCGACTATTGAATACATATTTCATGATTGTCAGTTTTATCCCGGCGGAGTTCATGCCTACTATGAAGAATTAAAAACTCTGCCCGATAATGTACGGTCTAAAATGTACTTATGCCACTACGGCGATAATTTTGCTTCTTTCAAACCCGAAGCTGACGGCTTTGCAGGCTTTGCACGACAGGGTGTATTTTACCATTTTGACAAATAATTGAGGCTGCTATGTTTGACCGTTCTCTTGTAAAAAAGGAATCTCTTAATCATCTTCGTCACAATTGGAAGTTCCCCCTCTTTGTAACAGCTGTTACAGGGTTTTTATCAGTCTGTTTTAATGCAAAAGATTTAATATCTTCATTATTCAGCTTTGAGCTCTCCTCGCCTTCTGCTGCGGGATTTATCTGGTTTTTTATGTCTCCGGTGCTTTCTATGGCATCAAGATATTTTTACCTGGGTTTTGTAAAGACAAGAGAAAAAACATCTTTTACAACATTTTTGGAAGGATTAAATCTTTGGATTAAGGGAATTTTATCATTTTTATATGTTTTAGCAAAAGTTATTTTATGGTCTATACTTCTCATAATACCGGGATTTATTAAAGCTCTATCGTATTCCATGACAACCTGCATACTTGCAGAAAATCCTTCACTGGAAATAAAAAAGGCTGTCAAACTCAGCATGCTGATCACAAAAGGCTACCTTTTTGATATTTTTATGTTTTATGTCTCATTTGCAGGGTGGTTCATTATTATGCTTTTAACAGGCGGTCTTTTCGGACTATGGCTCGCTCCGTACCTTAATACTGCATCCACCTTTGTATATTTATTTTTAAAAGAAACAGCTTTAGAATCCGGCACTGTTACACACGAAGATTTTGAAGCATAAATACCCGAGTTTATCATTTTTAAAAGAAGGTTATTATGACAGAAATAGAAGATCCGGGAAAAGATATTGCAGAAGTACAGAGCGGTGTTAAGAAACTCTCCTACAGAAAAGGTCTTGTTATACTCACTTTATTTCTTCTTCTGGGACTGATAATCGGCATTAGTCAATGTTCATCTGCATTCAGCGAGATGAATACCCGTTCTGCAGTCACTGCAAATAAAAGCATTTTTTCACTACTGCGCGGCGATTACATAGGAGTCCTAAGAATTGAAGGCACTATAGAAGCTGAAAACAGCGAATATAATCAAAGATGGCTTTTAGATACAATAGAACGTCTAAACAATGATCCGCAAAACAGAGCCCTTGTAGTAGAAATTAACACTCCCGGGGGCAGTGTGTATGAATCGGATGAAGTATACACAGCTTTACGCTCGTATGCGCAGCATAAGCCCCTCTACGCCTACTGCGCTTCATTAGCGGCATCCGGAGGCTACTATATTGCCTGTGCAGCAGATAAAATCTTTGCCAATAGAAATACACTCACCGGTTCGATCGGTGTTATTTCCGGACAATCAATAGACATAACTGCGCTTCTTGAAAAAGCAGGCGTAAAAATAACAACCATCACAGCCGGCCGCAACAAGAATATGCTTAACTATAATGAGAAGCTTAGTGAAGAACAACAGACAATTATGCAGTCTATTGCAGATGAATGTTATGATCAGTTTACATCTATCGTTGCCGAACGGAGAAACATAGACATCTTAGAAGTTGCATCCATAGCCGACGGCCGTATTTATACTGCACAGCAGGCTTTGGAATTAAATCTCATAGATGGAATCAACGAATTTGGAAATACAATATCCATCGTAATTGATGATAATGCCCTGGATGACAGTATTTCACTTGAGTATTTTGAATATGAAAAAGAAAAAACATTTCTTGAAAATTTCTTAGGAGTGTCATCATTCATTGAGGCTGCCCGTTCGGAAACTTCGGCGGTACTAAAATACCTTGATTCTCAAGTTGCTTTTCCTGCATACTACTTTAAATTCTAAACAAGGAAGATACTATGCAAAATTGTATTAAAGACCTCGTGCAAAACAGTTCAGTACAAAAATTATTTATTTCTCTCTACGGAAACAATGCAGATACGGCAGTACAACGGTATTCAGATTTGGCAGAAGCATTTTTTGCTCATTTTGGAAAAACCGAAAAACAGATCAGATTTTTCAGTTCGCCCGGAAGAAGCGAAATTGGAGGCAATCATACGGATCACAATCTGGGCAAGGTTCTGGCCGCAAGCATAAATCTTGACTGCATAGGCGCCGTATGTGCTAATGGAACAAACCGTGTACGTATAGCAGATATCAGTTATAACGAAAAATTCGAAGTAGCTATTGATCAAACAGAAATAATTCCTTCCGAGAAAGGATCCATCGCCCTTGTTAGAGGTATTTTACAGGCGTTTAAGCATGCAGGATACAGCATAGGAGGCTTTGATGCCTGCTTTTCTACAACTGTTATAGCAGCTGCAGGAGTAAGCTCCTCTGCATCATTTGAAATGATTCTTTGCCAGATTCTTAACAGCCTCTTTAACAATAACAGCATCAGCGTTGAAAACAGGGCCATAGCGGGTCAATTTGCAGAAAATAAATACTGGAATAAGGCTTCCGGACTTTTAGACCAGATGGCCTGCGCTGCAGGAGGTCTTGTTTCAATAGACTTCGTTAATCCTGAAAAACCTCTTTTGAAGAAAATTCCCTTTGATTTTTCATCACATAAACACCGCCTTCTCATTGTAAATACAGGAAAAGGACATGCAGATCTTTCACAGGAATACTCATCAATTCCCGGCGAAATGAAGGAAATTGCCCGTTTTTTTGGTAAATCAACTTTACGGGACCTAACCCGGGATGATGTTATTCAA
>JAKJFV010000145.1 GCA_022704725.1 Spirochaetota bacterium | reverse complement strand
TAAGCACAATATCCATATACCGGCGGTTAAAGACATTGGTAAGACTGTCCACCATGGCAAGCTTTTCTGTCTGCTTAAATACATGAACTTCTATAAGCATGGGAGAATTGAGACGGTGTTCTTTACTTGTGAAGTAATCAACAATAGCCAGATGAGCATTTACAGGTTTTGAGAGTTTTTTTTCAAGTTCGGCAGCACAAACTAAAATATTTTTCCAGTGGTGTTCGGCTTCTTCTTCTGTAAAATCGAGGTGCACAAAATTTTCTAAAAGGGTGGAAAAAGAAGCACTGCAGGCACACTCAGAATCCTTTTCCCCATTGGATCCTTCATTTATAAGACGCAGAACCCTTCCAAAGAGTTCTGCCTGATGTTGTGATAAAGACATGTAAACCTCTAAAATGTAACTTTTTTACTCTTATTAATTATAACCTCCGCATTTTTCAATTGCAAGGGTTTTGCCGGTTTTTTTGCTTTATATTTTACAAAAATAGTGATATAATTCTTTATTCAGGAGCTGTAACGTGGCAAAAAATCAATCGTATATACATAACTCGCTGCTTCCTATTGGAATTCTGTGTCTATTTCAGTTGATAATTCCTTTAGTCTGCTTATTTCTTAACCTTCCTCCCCTTATTCTAGGGATAGTGACAATTATTTGTTCAATAATGCTTATATGTCTTTATATTTTCTTCATATCTAAGCCGATTCAGCGATTACGTTCTTATCTTTCAGCTGTTTCTGAAGGGGATTTTTCTGTAAAGTGTTCAATTACGTCTCTTTTTGCCGACTTAAAACAAATTGAAATTCTATTGAACGGTTTTGTCGGTAATACTCTTAATAACCTGATAACACAATTGAAGATAAAGATTCTTGAGACACAGGAATCTTCGAGCCAGTTTGTGCAGGAAGTTCAAAATGCGGTAACTGAATCTTCGAGAATCTCTCTGGGATCCGGTTATATTTGTGAAAGAGTTGCACACTTGGAAAACAGTATTCAAGAACTGCTTAAAGAAAATAAGCGTATTGATAAAAGCATACGAGCCTATAAAAAAACTATTACTGACCAATCACATTCTATAAATGAAACTGATAGAATTCTTGAAGGTATTATTAAGTCGCTGGAAAAATCGGTTACCGAGCTTGATGAAAAGAAAATACTCTCCGAAGAACTTGAAACTATTACCGACGACTGTTCTGTAAAAGTTCAAAGGACAAGCGAAGAAGTTGCAAAAATTGCTGAGGGAGTGGGGCTCCTTCAGCAGACAATTCAAATTATTGCATCAATAGCGAACAGAACGAACCTTCTTGCTATGAATGCAGCAATAGAAGCTGCTCATGCAGGGATCGCCGGTCAGGGGTTTGCCGTTGTAGCAGAGGAAATACGGGTTCTTTCCGAAACTACTTCGCAGCAGGTTCGTACAATTTCAAGTTCACTTAGAAATATGACTCAGCTTATAAGCAAGGCTGTAGATACAAGTGCAAAAGCTGGTTCTTCTTTTATGAAAATTAGGCCTCAAATAGAGAGTTTTTTAACATTCTTTGACGAGGTAATAAAAAATTATAAAAAAACAAGCAGCGAAAGTTCTATTGTAAGTAAAAAATTTAACAGCATAAGGATGCTCGAAACAGAAATTGCCGGAGAATTGGCATCTATTGGTTCCAGTATTCATAAAAACGAAACACATCTAAACGAGATTGCCGGAAATAATGCAGAAATAAAAACAATTATTGATCAGAATTCAAAAGAAGCGTTTCAGATGAATAAGGCTCAGGCTCCGATCTATTGTAATGCAGTTGAAAGCAGTAAAAAACTTGAAAAAATTCGAAAGCATCTGGATGTTTTCCGTCTGCCTAAGGTTGCGCAGTCTGTTTGGAAGGCAGACCGCAGCGGGCTGTGGGAGCTTATTGATGCCTTATTTGATCATCTTGACTGGACTGTAAGTTTACTCCGCTATATACAAGCCGAGACTCAAGTCGAACGGAAATCTTTCCGTCTTAATTCAGAAATTTTTGAGCAGTGGCTTCTTTCAACTGCGAAGATAAAATACGGCGAAATACCATATACCAATATTATCAGCAGCACCTATAAAGAGGTTGAAGAAAAAGCATCGATGATTATACGGCTCAGCGATGCCGGCAAGGTTAATGAATCATCTATTGAATACTCGGAAATATTGGAACTCTCCAGAACTATTGTGGCTTGTATGAACGAGCTTAAGCGAATACTTGTCAAAAACCTGGGAAAACAAACCCTTGATTTTTCACCTGAAGAAGCAGATGAATTCCTGTCTGCACTGCAGACTAAGCGTCCCAGGCATCTTGAAGCATGTATTGATGAACTCCGCGGCAGAAAAGAAAATACACAGGCACCGCAATCTTCAGTCGATGACACCGGTGATCAGGATTATTTCGCAGACGGAGAACTGCTGGAACTTGAGCCTGAAGACGATGTAGCTGAAAGTATTTCTCTTAAAACTGAACCTGAGGCGGAAAAGGATGACTCCGGAATAAACGGGCAGGGGAACAGCTACGAAGAAATAAATCTTGATTCTTTTTAGCTGCTGCTGCTGTTCAAAATAAGACCGTCATATGAGGCTTCTATGAAAAACTTATTTTCTGATTTTTCAGCAAGGTAGCGGTTTATTTCTTCATGAGAGTAATCGTGGCAGATATGTGTCAGCCAGGTTTTTTTTGCCTGAATACGGGAAGCGTACTCAAGAGCCTGATCAAAGGTTAAGTGTGTTGTATGAGCTCTTGTTCTTAATCCGTCAAGAACGGCATGGCTGCATCCTTTAACCAGGCTGACAGAGCTTTCCTGAAGATAACTGCAGTCAGTCAAATAAGCAATACGGAATCCTTCTTCTTCAATTAAAAAGCCTGTTGTATCGAGCTCTCCATGTTTCATGGGAATTGGTATGATGCTAAGGCTTCCTATTGTTAACGGATGATCAGAGCTGAACTGTTCAACTGAAACAAGATCGAGCCGGGGTTTTCCGCCTCCTTCCTGCGTTGGTTTAAAAATATAGGAAAATCGTTCTTTAACTTCATCGATCGAAACTTTATTTGCATATACCTTAAGACTCGGGCGCAAGGTTGCCTCGTTTTGCACCCGGGAACAATTATGAGAAAATATTCTAACGTCATCAAGACCGTGCAGATGGTCTGCATGGGTATGCGTTAATAATACTGCATCCAGTCTTGTTATTCGCCATTTAAGAGCCTGTATTCTGAATTCGGGACCTGTATCTATTACAACAGAAGTACCGTCTTTTGCCTGTACGAAGGCGCTTGTTCTTAATCGTGTGTCTTTTTCATCGCTCGAGCTGCATCTTGGACAGGAACACCCGATGACGGGTATACCGTGACTCGTTCCTGTGCCGGTTAAAATCATCTGCATGACAAACATAATAACTAGTGGTATACTTTTAAGTCAAGCAAGATACGTAATCTTTACAATAAAACGGAGCTTTTTTGTGTCGGAATTAATGGCAGTCCTTGATTATATATTGAACCGCTGTACAGCAAAGGAAATCGATGCTGTTGAAGCTGCAGTCAAACGCAGACGGCAGGACATAGGCGAACTGTCAATCAATCCAAAGCGGTACGCAAAATCAATGTCGGATTCTATTCATGAATCAATTAACACAAGTATTACAGGGCTGCAGGAAAACCTCAAGGATTTTGCCTGGGATCTTGTAAAAAAAGAAAATCCCTCTCTGTCGGATACAGAATTAGAACACATCGTTAACCAGATGATTCCCGATATTTTAGCAGCCACAAAATCATCACAGGCTGCTGATGCCATACGTAAGGGTAAGTCTCTTGTTGAAGACGGCAGGATTAACGGGTTTCCCCAGGATGCGATGCTCGAGATGGTTTTTCAGTTTATCAGTTATAGTAAGGGAACACTTCCTCCGGAAGAAGACAGGGCTTTACAGAATGCTCTTGGAGACTGGACCCGTACTTTTTGGAAGGCCTTTCCGCCGGCTCTGCAGGATCTTATACGCTCTTATGTTAAAGAAGCAATAGACGGAGACACCTTTCAAAGTGCATTAACAATGCTGTTGTCTTAACAAAAGTTATCAACGTTCTGTAACCCGGGCTCGTTCTTAGTTCTGGTTTCCATATTCTTTTTTCAACGCCTCAATTTCATCCCGTATTGCAGCCGCTTGTTCAAACTGGAGCATATCAGCATGTTCTATCATCTGCTTTTCAAGTGCTTTAATGAGGAGCTTCCTCTGCGACGGAACAAGAATATTGAAGCTGTTTTTTATGACAGAAAGCTCTGTCGCAACAACTTCCTGTTTTTCAATATTCTGCCGGACGAGAATGTCGTCTATTGCCTTAATAATAGTTGTCGGTGTTATACCGTGATCTTCATTGTATTTTTCCTGAATGGCTCTTCTTCGCTGAGTTTCATCGATTGCCTGCTTCATTGCATCGCTCATGCGGTCTGCATACATGACAACAGAGCCGTTCTGGTTGCGTGCAGCCCTTCCCACAATCTGAATTAAACTTGTTGCAGAACGCAGGAACCCTATTTTATCGGCATCTAAAATGGCAATAAAGGAAACTTCGGGGAGGTCTATTCCTTCGCGGAGGAGGTTTATTCCAACGAGAACATCGAATTCTCCTGCACGTAATCCTTTTAAAATTTCGACCCTTTCAATCGTTTCTACTTCTGAGTGAATGTAGCGCACCTTAAGATGAAGATTGGTAAGGTAGTCGGTAAGGTCTTCGGCCATTTTTTTTGTGAGTGTTAAAAGGAGCGACCGTTCATTGCGTTTTATTCGTTCTTTAATTTCGCCGTATATGTTTTCCATCTGACCTTCACTCGGCCGTACTTCAATTACCGGGTCTAAAAGACCTGTAGGACGGATGAGCTGTTCGGCTATTTGAGTACTCCGCTCAATTTCTGTATCCCGCGGTGTTGCAGAAACATAGATGACCTGATTCAGCATCGACTCAAATTCCTGAGCTTTCAAAGGACGGTTATCGAGTGCGCTTGGAAGGCGGAAGCCGAAATCTATTAGGTTTTGTTTTCGCGACCGGTCTCCCTCATACATTGCACCTATCTGTGAAATGGTA
>JAKJFV010000144.1 GCA_022704725.1 Spirochaetota bacterium | reverse complement strand
GAGTATGAAGCAGGAAATGTAGAAGATGGCGCTGCAGCTGACGAGTAGACAATACATAGTCTTTTAATATTTTGGGACGTCGGCAAGCGGTAAGCCACCGGTTTTTGGTACCGGTATTCACAGGTTCGAATCCTGTCGTCCCAATTAATTAACAGAATTCTCCAAACTGATTAACAGTTTAATAATAGTGAGATTTCTTTAGTATAGATAAGGAGTTCCTCAAATGGATCAATTAGTTTTAAAAGCTGCAACCCGTGTAAATGCCGGAAAAAATGTTGCAAAAAAATTACGAGAAACAGGCAGTCTTCCTGCTGTAATGTATAATTCTAAAGGCGAAGCAGTGATGCTTTCTGTTGAAGAAGAAGCATTTACAAAGGTTTGGAAGGCAGCAACACCAACAACACTTGTAAATCTTGAAGTTGAAGGTAAAAAACACCTGGTTTTCATTAAAGACACACATTATGATATTATTAAGGATTCAAATCTTCATGTAGATTTTCATGCTATTGAAGAAGATAAGCCCTTAAAAGTATCTATTCAGATGCAGGTTGCTGGAAATCCTGTAGGTGTACGTGAAGGCGGTTATCTTGCAAAGGGTATTCCTTCTATACAGATTGAATGTCTTCCAAAAGACCTTCCGGTACGTATTGTAGCCGATGTATCTAACTTGTCATTGGGTTCAAGTCTTTTAGTAAAAGAAGTACCGGTAGGAAAAGGTGTTAAAATAGTAAGTGATGTAGATGCTGTTGTTGCAACTGTCAATGCATTACACTAATAGTTAGTACCTATTATGAACGGCTGACGGGAATCTACAACCTGTCAGCTTTTTTTTTGACAAAAAAATATTTTTTAACACGGGATACATGGAAGAAACTGATGTTATTGAAAAAAAGTTTTTATCAGCTTTAAAAAGCATTTACCCTGTCACAAGGGTTCTCCTCGCTGTATCCGGCGGTGCTGATTCAATGGCTATGTTGTCTTTATGCATGGACTACCTTCCTGATCTTTCAATTCCTTTTTCTGTGATTACTGTTAATCATAATATCCGCAGCGAAGAGGACAGTGCCTCTGATGCTTTATTTGTTGCATCGTTCTGTAAAAAAAATCATATATCTTTTATTGAAAAAAAAGCTGATAAAGGGGTAATTCATTCTGCCGCTTTCGCAAGGAAAAAAGGTATAGAAGAAGCTGCCCGCTTTATACGGTATGATTTTTTTGAAAAAACAGCACAAGACACCGGGGCCTCTCATATTTTTCTTGCACACACAAAAAATGATCAGTTGGAAACTCTTCTTCAGCGTTTTCTGCAGGGTTCAACATCGGCCTTGTATGGTATTCAACAGGAAAGAAAGCCTTATTTTAGACCATTATTACATGTAGACCGCAGGGATATTGAACTCTATCTTGATAAGAAAGGTATTAACTATTGTACTGATAATACTAATTCAGATAATTCTTATTTGCGGAACAGGCTTAGAAATGAGGTTATACCATTTTTATCTGCATCTGTGCCCGGGTGGGAAAACGGAGCCCTCTGCGGAGCTGCAAAAGCTTCCTATGATGCAGATTTTTTTAATTCACAAATGCAGGATATTTGGAATAATGAGAGCCTTGAATGTTTAAGTACAAGTGCCGAGAAGTTTTTCTCGTTTCATATAGCCCTGCGTATACGATATGTATACAAGGCTCTCATAATTTTAGGGGTTACACAGCGTATACCTTTTGCGATTATTGAAAAAGCTGCCTCCGGAATACGATGCGAAACAGCAGAAATTACTTTTTATCAAAAAAAAGATAAACTATATGTTAAAAAACTTTCTGCTACTGGAAAAATTCAGTATTTTTTTGGTATAATAGAAAAAGAGTGTTCTATTCTTCTTGATTCAGGACTATTAACCGTATCAGCTTCTGTTGGTGATGAGAAACTGCATCATAACAGAAATAATCTTGTAAGGCTTCCCTGTATGATTCAAGTAGAACATGATATACTTAAAACTGAACAATTAAAGGGTGTTTCATCGGGAATCCCTGTATATGTTGACTTTGTAAGGAATAATAATGAGTAACAGCAATAATCTTAACTTAAAAAATGCTCCAAAAAATAAATTTGGGTTTTTCTTTTTCACTGCAATGATGATAATTCTTGTCGTGTATCTTTTATTCGGCAAAACAACAGGAAACTATCTAGATATAACGTATTCTTCATTTATTACTGCTGTTGAGCAGAATCAAGTTAGTGAAGTAGTAGTCGTAGATCAACGTGAAATTCGCGGCATGATACGGTTAGGCAACGGCGATTTATCATATTTTAAAACAATAATTCCTTACGACGATACTGCATTAATGCCTCTTCTCTCAGAAAAAAATATCCCTGTTTCCGGAGCTGTTTCCTCTCCCGGTTTTTTAAACATACTTGTCTCAATTCTCCCCTGGCTATTAACATTTTTGTTTATTTTTTTTATTTTCAGGCAGAATGCTATGCAGAACTCACGGGGGATGCAGTTCGGAAAAAGCAAGGCGCGCATCTATGATAATACAAAAAAGAAGCTTACCTTTGCAGATGTTGCAGGGCAGGAAGAAGCAAAAACCGAGCTTGCAGAAATAGTCGACTTTCTTAAAAGTCCGCAGAAGTTTTTTACCATGGGCGCAAAAATTCCCCGCGGTGTCTTACTTGTCGGCAGTCCTGGTACCGGGAAAACATTGCTTGCCCGCGCAGTTGCAGGGGAAGCCGGTGTCTCCTTCCTTCATATTTCCGGAAGCGATTTTGTCGAGATGTTTGTCGGTGTCGGCGCCAGCCGTGTGCGCGATCTGTTTGAGCAGGGCAGAAAAATAGCACCCTGCATTATTTTTATTGATGAGCTTGATGCTGTCGGCAGAGCAAGAGGTGCAGGTTTGGGAGGAGGGCATGATGAAAGGGAGCAGACCCTTAATCAAATGCTTGTTGAGATGGACGGATTTGAAAGCAAAGAAGGTGTTATTGTACTTGCTGCAACAAACCGTCCCGATGTACTTGATCCGGCTCTTCTCAGACCGGGCCGTTTTGACAGGCAGGTACATGTTTCTCTGCCGGATATAAAGGAACGGGAAGCAATATTAAAGGTTCATGCCAAAAAAATTAAAATTTCAAAAGAGGTTGATCTTTCCAAATATGCCCGCGCGACGTCCGGTATGAGCGGAGCAGATCTTGCTAATATGATTAATGAAGCTGCCCTCTATGCTGCGAGAAAGGCTGTAAGTGAAGTTAGCGATATAGAGTTTGAAGAAGCTCGTGATAAGATACTTATGGGCTTAGCCCGCAAATCCATGGTACTGCCCGAAAAGGAAAGAGTCATGACAGCGTATCATGAGGCTGGTCATGCGCTTCCTTATTATTTTGTAAAGAATTCTCATCCCCTTCATAAGGTTACCATAATTCCAAGAGGCCGGGCTTTGGGTCTGACGATGGGTATCCCGAAGGAAGATTCATACGCACACACAAAAAGCTGGATCATGGATCAGCTTATAATTCTTTTCGGCGGCTGGGCTGCAGAGATGGTTGTGTACGGGGAGACAACAACGGGAACTCAAAACGATATTCAGCGTGCTACTGAACTTGCCCACAAGATGGTCTGTGAATGGGGTATGTCCGATGAAATTGGCCCGGTTTCTTATGGACAGGATGAGGAACCCATTTTCATGGGTAAGGAAATTGCACGCCATAAGGGTTATTCCGAGTATACTGCGCATCAAATTGACAGTGCTGTAAAAAATATTTTAGAAAAAGCTAAAAATTCTGCAATAGATATTCTTACAAAACAAAGAGATATGCTCGAAAAACTATCTAATGCACTTGTTGAACATGAAACATTGACCGATTCTGATATTAGGACGCTTCTTAATCTTCAGGAAGCGGCAATAGAGTCAACTGCTATATAAAAGAGGTTTCCATGACAGAAAACAGGTATGCAAACAAAATCATTTTACTATTGCCGTGTTTGTTTTATTTTTTTGTATTACCTGTAAGCGCTCAAACGCCTGTTCCTTCCTACTTTCAAATGGCTAATTATAAAACTGCGCAGCGTTGTTTAGAACTGGCAAGGAATGGTTTAATACAGCTGAATTATGAGGAATCGTATTCATTAGTTATTACCGGTTTGGAGTACGATACGTCAATTCCTGATCTGTGGTATTTAAAAGCTCTGCTTCTTTCTATACAGGGCGGTTCAAGGTACCAGATTAAGGAGGCTGCTGAGCAGTCATTACAAGCGGGCCAATGGCTCCATTATACTCCCGAAGCAGCACGGATACTTAATGCACAAGTATTAGTTAAAACCGGCGAAGAACAAAAAGCATTGACTATAATAGATTCTAAACCCTTCATTCTCACGAGTGATGCTGAATACATAAGGGCAGAAGCATACTATAAGCTTTCAGATGCAAAAAAAGCACGTGAAATTATTGCAAATGCCAGAAAATCTTACCCGAAAGATGCAAGGTTTCCCCGTTTATTTTTTACGAAGGAACGATTCACCTATGATGAAGGCGATGCTTATTATAAAGAGCTTCTTCAAAGTCTGCTTACAGATACCTGGAAAGAAGCGGACAGCGATATACTATTGTTAGCTTCTTATTTCTTACAAGGATCTCAAAAAGAGAGATACTTGAAAGAATATAGACTTGCAATGAATAAAAATCCTTTATTTATTGCAGCCTTTTTGGAAGCAGGTTTATTGTCGGAACTTGAAGCAGTAAATACCTTATTTTCTTATGCAGAAACTAAAATATCAGGATCGGTTTTTTTTGAAGTACTTTCTTTACTAAAATCCGAAGAAGCGTTTTTAGAGGCTGCATCAAAACTGGAATCATATTCGGGAACCTTGGCCTTTGATAAAAACGGAGACGGTGAGGATGATTTTTTTGCATCATACTCCTCGGGAAGACCGTCTGCTGTTTTATATGATGAAAATGCCGACGGACTTGAAAACTGGTATTCTGAGCTCGACTACGGTGTTCCTGTAAAATTATCCTGTTATGACCAGAACTTTGAACTATATTATGGACGGTACCCGTACATTAGCACTGCTGTATCAACAGATGTTGATAATCCAATGGAGATACAGCTT
>JAKJFV010000143.1 GCA_022704725.1 Spirochaetota bacterium | reverse complement strand
CTTTTTTCGGGTTTTTTAACAGCTGCTGCTCAAGAATTGAAAGAGCATTTTCTTTTGCCCGAACGGTGTCAAAGTTGTCCACATGGTAGCAATCGCTTCTGCTGTCGCAGTAAATGCAGCCGTGGGAACAGCCCCGGTACAAGTTCATGTTATAGTTGTAGCCGAACCACCTATCGTTATCGGTGTAGGATGATAGTATTGTTTTTGTCTTAACATACTGCATTACAGTACTATACAGAAGTATGGTAAAAAACTCAAGGTTTGCTGCTCTACATTAGACAGACTGATAATACTATTTTAGAGTCTTACTAAACCCATTATCTAAAAGAAGCCTGCCGGGTTTTCTCTTATTCTCTGTTCAAACTGTCGAGGCATCATTTCGCCGAAAAAAACGGTATTTTTCAATCAAGACTCCCTTGTCTAAAAACACGTATAACATTATGAAGCAGCGGCTTATGTACAAATTGCTCCTCATAATATAAAAAAGAGCTTCTGCTAATATTTTTGCCGCCGAAGCGTGCAATATTATCGGTGTAAATTTGAGAGTCAATGAGTTTGCCCCCTGACTGATTAAAGGCTGTTACAAAGCGGATGAATGCTGTCTTAGCGGCCTCGGGGACGAGGGTGAACATTGATTCGCCAAAAAAAATACTCCCCATAAGAACACCATAAAAACCGCCTGCCAGTTTTCCGTTTTGCCATGTTTCAAAGGAATGAGCAAAGCCCAGCTCATGAAATTCGCAGTATGCCTGAATGACATCCTCGCCAATCCATGTTCCCATCTGACCTCTGCGGGGTGTTTGAGAGCAGTTTCTTATAACCTGTTCAAAGCAGGTGTCTGCGGTGTAGGTAAAGGCAGACGGATCATTGAGCGCAGCTTTTTTTTCATTCTGTTTGATTACACGGGCCAGCCGTGACGGTACATGAAGATTCTCGGGAAAAAGAACAAAGCGGGGATCGGGAGACCACCATATTACCGGCTCATCCTTGTTGTACCAGGGAAAAATACCCTGAAGGTAGGCAGAGCGAAGCATTCCGGGTGAAAGGTTGCCGTTATAGCAAACAGTTCCGTTATCGCTTTCTTCGGGATCCGGGAATTCAAAATAATAATCTATGGGAACATACGGGAACTCAGGTTCAGCGTTTTTTTGACTTAATTTTTCGGCTCTCATAGCTTATTGTAACACAATTATTCTCCAATTTACAGAAGGCTTTTCCGCCATGTTCGAGAACGCCGAATAATACTTCGTCTACAAGTTTTTCTGATATTGCCGCATCTATGGTACGGGCAATGTTCCGTGCGCCGAATTCATGAGAGTAGCCTTCTTTTGCAAGGAATGCTAAACAGTCACTGCTTACTTCAAGTTCAACACTTTTGGCACTTAGGCGATTACTCAGTTTTTGAACCTCGTTTTTAGTAATTGAAAGTATGATCTCCGGTTCCAGATTATTAAATGGAATTACTGCGTCGAGCCGGTTCCTGAATTCGGGTGTGAATAATTTTTCAACAGCATCGTGAATAGCGCTCGAAGAATGTTTTCTTTCACCAAAGCCTATCATCTGTTTACTTATGTCGCGCGCACCTGCATTGCTTGTCATGATCAAAATACAATTTCTAAAATCGGCCTTTCTGCCCTGATTATCAGTTAAGGATGCATAATCCATGATCTGCAGTAGAAGGTTAAAAATGTCGGGGTGGGCTTTTTCTATTTCATCAAGAAGAATGACAGCATTGGGTTCTTTACGGACGGCATCTGTTAAAAGTCCGCCCTCTTCAAAGCCCACGTATCCAGGGGGTGAACCAATAAGACGGCTCACAGTATGCTTTTCCTGATACTCGCTCATATCGTAACGAAGCAGAGGAATACCCAGGTTTGAAGACAGTGTTTTAGCAAGTTCTGTTTTTCCGACACCGGTTGGACCTGCAAAAAGAAAGTTTGCAACGGGTTTATCCTGTTCGCGGAAGCCTGCGCGGGACCGTTTAACCGCTTTGACAACGGCAGCCAAAGCCTCATCCTGTCCGAATATAGATTCGTGCAGGGCTTTTTGAAGATTTTTTAGCCTGTCTTTTTCATTGAGGGAAACAGAGCGCTCGGGTATTCGCGCAATTTTCGCGACAACCTTTTCCACAAGCTCTGTGTCGACAGTGTTGTGTTCAAGAGGATGAATCCTCATGTAGGAACCAGCTTCGTCTATAACGTCTATCGCCTTATCCGGCAGTTTCCTGTCGGTTATATACAGCTTCGAGAGTTCTACCGCACTTTTCAATGCATCATCAGTATAAAGAACATTATGATGCTCTTCATAACGGCTTTTCAAGCCCTGCAGAATATTGTACGTTTCGTTTTCAGACGGCTCAGTAATATCAATTTTTTGGAAACGGCGGGCAAGAGCACGATCCTTTTCAAAAGTTTTGGCATATTCTTCGTAGGTTGTAGAACCTATGCACCTAAGTTTTCCCTGTGATAGAACGGGTTTTAAGAGATTCGACGCGTCCAAACTTCCGCTTGCGCCTGATCCTGCTCCTACAATCGTATGAATTTCATCTATAAAAAGTATCGTATTTTCTTTTTTAAGCAATTCCTCGGTAATTCTTTTAATTCGCTCTTCAAAATCGCCGCGGAATTTTGTACCTGCAATGAGCGAACCCATGTCGAGACTGAGTACAGTAAAATCTTTCAAAAAATCCGGTACACTTCCCTGAACAATTCGTTGTGCAAGACCTTCTGTGATGGCTGTTTTTCCGACACCGGCGTCACCGACATGTATTGGATTGTTTTTAGATCTTCTGCATAAAACCTGAATTGTCCGTTCAATTTCGCTGTCCCTTCCTACAAGAATATCGAGCTCTCCGTCTTTTGCAGCTTGAGTAAGATTACGGGTAAAACGCTCTAAAAGCGGTTTTTTATCATCTTTTTTTCTTGCAGGGCGCTGTCCTTGTCCCGGATGCCCGGTTGTTTTTAAGCCGTCATCCCATTGCCCCTGATCACCGTATTGGGATGCCTCAATTTTTTCAATGAGCGTCTGAAGTTCTGCATCTTCATCACTGTACTGCTGGGGAAAGCTGATAATTTCAAGAAGCCGCAGCCGCGATACTCCGGACCTTTTTAGAAAATAACTGCAGTGGTTTTCGTTTTCATCGAGAAGGCTTACAAGAAAGTCTGAAAACTCAATGTCCTTTTTCTCTGCCGCTGCACAATTCATAAAAGTTCTGTCCATTACAGAGGTAAACCCGATGGTTTGAATGGGATCACCCTTTTTTACTAGAGGAATATGTTTATCAAGAAAATCTGTAGTGCTTTCATATATGTATTCGATGTCGGCACCGCATGCAGTAAGCATTGTTTTTACCTGATCAAATTCAAGAGAAGCTTTTAATACATGTTCAGGAGTCATAAACTCGTGATGTGATTCACGGGCATCAATTAATGCTTTATTTAAAATTTCCTGCAATTGAGCATTTATTCTCACACCGCCTCCAGTTCACAACGCAAAGGAAAACCCTGTGCGCGGGCATCATTAATTGTTAGGGCAACGCGGGTTGCAGCAATATCATACGTATACACTCCCACCACCGCGGACTTGGATCGATGAACGGTTTCCATAATAACTAAAGCTTCTGAGCGGCTTTTATGAAACCTGCTGATAAGTACATCAACAACAAATTCTTTTGTTGTATAATCATCGTTAAAAAATACAACCTTATAACTCTTGGGCTCTTCAAAATCTGCATCAGCAAAAAAAGACAATGCCTTTGAGTCTTCCAGTTTCCAGCTCATCGATTACCTTCATTCCAAAATAAATTATAGCACAGGAAAAATGAATGACAATTTTTCACAAATTGAATTCTCTGTGCACACTTAAAAATACGAAAATTTTACAAATAGTTCAATAAAAAAAGATATTTATGAGTTTGAAAACTTGTTATTGTTGCTTTTTTCTTGAAAATACAGGAAAATTGAGGGTATGAAGCAAATTATTTCGTGGAATGTTAACGGTATTCGTGCTGTAGAAAAGAAGGATTTTATACCCTGGCTTATAGATTCGGGTGCCGATATTGTCTGTATTCAGGAAACAAAGGCTAATCCAGCCCAACTTTCGGAGGAACTACTCAATCCTCAAGGAAGATCCGGCGATCAGGATATCAGCTATAAAACTTTTTGGTCTTCCGCAAAAAAAGCAGGTTATTCTGGAACAGCCATATTCACCCGTGATGAGCCTGATGAAGTATTAACCATGGGAATACCGGAATTTGATGATGAAGGGAGAACCTTAGCAGCAGTTTTTGGTTCGACTGTGGTTATTAGCGCTTATTTTCCAAATAGTCAGGAAGCCGGAGCCCGTTTAGGCTATAAGCTCGATTATTGTAGTGCAATGCTCGAGTTCTGCGACAGTTTTGTAGCAAAGGGTAAAAACGTTATACTTTGCGGGGACTACAATATTGCTCATAAGCCCATCGACCTTGCTAATCCTAAGACAAATGAGGGTAATCCCGGGTATCTGCCGGAAGAGAGGGCGTGGATGGACACTTTTACAAGTTCCGGTTACTGCGATGTGTTTAGAAAATTTAACGCAGAGCCGCATCAGTATACGTGGTGGTCATACCGTTTTAAGGCACGGGAAAAGAATATTGGATGGCGTATTGATTATCAGTGTGTTAATAATGCTTTTGTTCCAAAGGTTGACTCTTCTATTATCTTAGCTGATAAAACCGGTTCCGACCATTGTCCTATTAGAATATGTGCGGAGTTTTAAATGGCAGTACGAAAAAAAGCACGTCCTGTTTATTTTGATGCACCGGCAGCACTCATCTTTTCTATTATTTCGCTTATTATTTTTCTTTTATCGAGAGAATTCTTTCCTTCTCTTATTTCTTTTTTTTCGGCTCCAAGCGCTCAGGGGACGGAGCATGCCTTTAACTGGACAAATCCGCTACAGTATATCAGGTTTTTAGTTCATGTTTTTGGCAACAACTCCTGGTCTGTGTATGCCTCTGATCTTGCCTTTATTCTTCTTTTAGGCCCGCAGCTTGAACAGCGGTTCGGTTCTGCTGTTATAGTGCTAATGGCTGCAGTTACGGCCCTTGTTTCGGGGCTTCTTAATGCTGC
>JAKJFV010000142.1 GCA_022704725.1 Spirochaetota bacterium | reverse complement strand
TAAATGATGCTTTTGGAACTGCACACCGTGCACATGCTTCAACTGCAACCATCGCAAAATTTATCGATGTCAAGGTCGGCGGATTCCTCATGGAAAAAGAAGTTAAATATCTTGAGCCAATGGTTACCAATCCTCCAAAACCAATGACAGCAATTATCGGAGGAGCTAAAGTTTCTTCCAAGATTGCAGTTCTCGAAAGTCTGCTCAAAAATGCTTCCGCCCTCATAATCGGCGGCGGTATGGCATATACATTCCTAAAAGCACAGGGTTACACAATTGGTAAATCTTTAGTAGAAGATGAGTTTATTGACACTGCAAAATCTTTGCTTAAAGCTGCAGCAGAAAAGAATGTTAAGATTATTCTTCCTCTTGATCACGTATGTGCAGATTCTTTCAGCCCGGATGCTAAACCTGTTGCTGTTGACGGTCTCAATATCGCAGACGGCTTTATGGGCATGGATGTAGGACCAAAAACTCTCGCTGTGTATACAGAAACAATTCTTGCTTCAAAGTCAATCGTATGGAACGGACCTGTTGGAGTTTTTGAATTTGAAAACTTTGCAAAGGGAACAGGAAAGGTTGCCCACCTTGTGGCAGAAGCTACATCAAAGGGTGCTGTAAGCGTTGTAGGCGGCGGAGATTCTGTTGCTGCTGTTAACAAGTTCAATCTTTCGGACAAGATGAGCCACGTTTCTACAGGCGGCGGTGCTTCCCTTGAATTCCTCGAAGGAAAAACTCTTCCCGGCATTGCAGTTCTCGCATCAAGATAACGTATGTAATTGATTAAGCATAGGTAAAACAACTTCTATGCTGATAATAAGGCCCTCACGAACAGGCTTGTAAGTGAGGGCTTTTTTTTCTATACTTCGAAGTATGAACGAAAGAAGCGATGAATTATACAAGATTAACAATACACTGGACGATATTCGGACTCTATTCTATACCGTGCTCGATTTTCCTATTGATGATTTTTCCGAACGAAAAGACAAGGCAAAGCGTGAACTTCGTTTTGCCTTGCTGGACCTCTTAAACTCTGCAGAAAATTTATAAGATTGTTTCCCGGGTTTTATCGAGCGAAAGACTTGTAATATTCTCTATCAGTTTGTAAAATTCTTTTTCTTCTTCTTCAGAAATAAGCGAAGCAGAAAAAAGGGCTTTTTCAAATAGTTCTGCTATGGTGAACAACTCCTGTTTGTACCAGCCTGTATGCATATAAAGCTGCTGGGCATATTCAAAGGGTGCGGTTGCAGCAGTACAGGCTGATCCGGCTGTTTCTCCCCACACGCAGAGTTCAATATATTTTTTTGAAAGCCTGCCTATTTCGGCCTTTTTTTCTTTTGATTTTTTTAAGTGTGCAAATTCTGCCAGCGAATGGGCGAGTTTTCCTGCCGCCTCGCTTACTATAAGCGGTTTTTCATTATGTACAGGGAAAAAAAGTGTTTTTATAAATTCCTTAAAAGACTTAAAAAACATCATAAGGTATTTTAGTAATTTTTTTTCTTTCCAAAAATCTTTCCAGTCTTTTTTTAAAAACGGACCGAATACTGCGGTTAGAAAAAGGACTGATAAAAAAATGAGAGAAAGTATTTTTATAATGTCTGTAATCCAGCTTAGATCTATGTATTCGTTTACTCCTTCCAGCGGAATAAATACGTCGGATTCTGCTGCAGGCTCTGCATCTTTGTATTCCGGAATATCCAGAGTCAAGTCTGAGTGTTTTCGTTCTCTTGAGCTTAATAACTTAATAAGCCAGGCAAGAAAAGCGATGTAAAAAGGTGTTTGTCCGTTTTCAGTAAATAATGCATCAGGTTTTGCATAAAAAAATGCAGTGACTGCACTTATAACAATAATCACGAGCGCAAACCGGAACCTATCCCTGCTTTTATTAAATACGCTTTCCAGGCCTTGTCCTGCATAGAAGCGTTCCTCCTTCGTGAGAGAAACATAGGCATAGGTGAGGGCGGAAAAAAAACAGGATACTGCAGAAAATAACAGGGTTACACTGCTTATGGGAAAAAAATCACGACCTAGAACAATCGAAATCGCACAAATAATAATAATGGGTATAAAACTCAATATTACACTCAGTCGCAGGGCGCTGCCGCTCGAGCTTGTTATTTCCCCTTGCTCCCGGAGCTTGCTGAATAATTCTGTTCCCTTGTAGTCTCTGCAGAATTCTAAAAATTGTTCATATTCAAAAAAAAGATTCGAAAGATACACCGCCCATACATACTGCATTCCCAGCATTAGAATAAGGATCCCCTGGTGAAGTGTCGGAGTAAGCCTTTCTTTAATGCTTCCCTTATTAAGTACAAGCAGAAAAGCCCAGAAGATTATGTACATCAAAATAAAAAGCCTTATGTATGAGAAGGAAGAAACTCTTTCTTTTCTTGTAATAACAAAAATAAGCTGGCATGCAAGACCTGAAATAAGCACAATGCTTAATTCTCCAGGAGTGAGGCTTCTGAAGGAGGGAAAAAGACTGCTTATATAGGAATAAACGGCGCAAATTGAAAAAAATGGTATAAAAATACTCAGAAGATTGTGTAATACCTTATTCATAACCGCCTCCGAAAAAGAATGAATAAAAGTTTAAGGAAGGCCTGAGTGTTTTGCTTTTTATTTTTATGACATCTTTTTTTGATTCCGGTCCAAGGTAAAAAAAACTTCCGCCGGAAGGACAGGCTGTAATACACTTTTCAAACAAAACAGAATCTTCCTCTTCTTTCCTGCATACTTGGAGGAGCGCCAGCGTGTCGAGGATTACACCCAGCTGGGAAGATTTAGGACTCAAATATGGGGCAGAAAGCTGAGTTGCTAGAATTCCGTTGCTTGCAAGACCGCATTGCTGTCTCATTACGGCAGCTGTTTTTGCAATGTGAGCAGCCGCTTCAACAGCATGCTCAGCATGATCATATCTATGGTGTTCCGGGTAGTATGAAATATCTACATCAAGATATATAAAACATGGCGACGAAAGGGTCGCAAGATATTCATTGGTAAAAAGTTTTCCAAACCGTGCAGATGCCTTCCAGTTTATTCGTTTAATTTCATCGCCGTTAACATAATCTCGAACGCTCCGGTAAACAGAAGTATCTTCATAAAGCGCATTTTTCACCGGTATGCTGCCTTGCGGAATCCCCTTCGTAAAAAAAATCTGCTCGTCAGATTTTGCAGGATAAATTATTATTCTGCATAGCGAATTTGACTGCAGTGTGAAGGGAAAAAAGCCCAAAGGATCGCTTCCTCGAATTTTTGCCGGCCCTGCATAGTACTCGCCCCGTGTATTACCGTTCACTGTGTAGGTGAATAGAATGGATTCCCTTTTACGCAGATGAAAGAGAGCCCGTCCTGAATCAGCTGATATTGACAGTATTCCCGGTTTATCGTCTATATACAGGGAAAAAACCGGAAGAAAAGAGCGGTTTTCGATGCGGAGTTTTATTTCAAGAAACTCAAAGCGGGGACTGCGCAGTTCATCCATCGTATGATTTACAACAATAGAGGATCGTATGATGCGGGAGTATGCAAGAGATACACTTATAAGAATAAAGAAAAAAGCAGCTGCATACTGCAAAATTGTTCCCGGCACAAAGAGCAGAATAATTGCAGGAAGCAGAAGAAGAGCAGCTGTTTTTGAGCCGGCAGAAACCGTCTTCTTTCTATTTGTCATATATGCTGTTTTACCGAAGGAACCGAAACGCTGCAGAGAATTTCTGTAAGCAGAGAATCGCTGGTATAACCCCGGACAATAAACTCCGGAGAAAGTATAAGCCTTTTTCTAAAAACCGGAAGCACCAGTTCTTTTACATCTTCCGGGACTACAAAGTCTCTTCCCCGTATACCGGCCAGGGCTTGCGCCGCCTTATACAGAGCTATGGATCCCCGGGGCGAAACGCCTGTGTGAATTCTTTTATCTGTCCGTGTGGAGTTTACAAGGCTCATAATATAGTGCAGTACTGCTTCATCAACGTGAATCTGCACGGCCTTCTCCTGACATCTCAAAATATCCTGTGCTGTAATGCAGCCTTTTATATCTTCAACAGGATTATCCACTCTTCTTTGACTTACAATAATAAGCTCTTCATCTGCCTGATCAGGGTACCCGATTGACTGGCAAATCATAAACCGGTCTTTTTGAGCTTCAGGAAGCGGGAATGTACCTTCAGATTCTACAGGATTCTCTGTTGCAATAACAAAAAAAGGGGAGGGCAGCGCATAGGTTTTTCCGTCTGCGCTTACCTGCTTTTCCGACATCGCCTCAAGTAAGGCAGCCTGTGTTCGCGGTGTAGCTCTGTTAAGTTCATCAACAAGTATTATAGAAGAAAGCAGGGGACCTTTGCGGAATTCAAACTGTTTTGTATCGGGTAAAAATACTGAGGATCCGGTAATATCAGCAGGCATAAGGTCGGGTGTGCATTGAATACGTGCAAAGGATGTGTCGATGCTCTTTGCAAGTGCTTTTGCAAGTACTGTTTTGCCCGTACCCGGAACATCCTCTAAAAGAACATGTCCCTGCGCAAACAAGGCGCAAAGGAGTCTTTCTATAACTTCATCCTTTCCTTTGAAGGCTTTTTTAATAGAAGCTGATAATTTTTGTGCTGTTTTCTGCATCGAAAAGTCCTGTTTTTTTTTGGTATTGAGTTCATTCCAGAAATTATACTACGTTTGCCGTCATCTAGCTATAATAAAAAATTACTATTTTTGCTTGTATTAAATTGCGTATTTTCCTGCAGTACAAGTTTTTTTTTATTATCTGCCCTGCTTTGTTGAATAATATGCTTTTTTTCTGTATTATTAAAAATGCGTATTATTTTATCAGAATAAAACAAATAACAGGAGATACATAATGAGACAGTATTACATTGCCGGCAACTGGAAAATGAACAAAACAAAGAGTGAAGCAGTAGAACTTGCAAAAAGCCTCGTTTCTGCTCTTAAAGACGGAAAAAATAAGTACATGATTGCACCGTCTTTTACAAATCTTGATGCAGTAGCTCAAGTAGTTAAAGGAACAAACATCCGTCTTGGAGCACAGAATATGTCTACAGACGAATCGGGCGCTCATACAGGAGAAGTTTCTGTACTAATGCTCAAGGACTTAGGAGTCCAAACAGTA